>JAQCMZ010000287.1 GCA_028274825.1 Haloferacaceae archaeon | reverse complement strand
CGCCGATGCTTGCAGAGACGGTGTTTTGGAACAACAACCGTCGGGAATTGCCGCTGTGACGGCGCGTATCCACGCCGTGAACGGCGTGAGAGTGCGCCTGTTCCACCTATAATAGTTCGAGACAATTCACTTCCTTGCTGGGTTCTGCTCTATCCCGACCCGATTCAATCTGACCTCTGTCGATTAGTCTCGCGCGTAACACTCTCGTCTGACCGGTGTCGTCGTGCTTTTACATGGACACCACCGAACAGCGACTATGCGAGTTGGCTTCGTGATGAATCCCGTCGCCGGAATGGGCGGCCGAGTCGGTCTCAAAGGGACCGACGGCAAAATATCCGAAGCCAGAGATCGTGGGGCGAATCCGCGAGCGCCAGCGCGGGCCCGACGGGCACTTGAGGAGTTACGGACGCTTGCACCGAATACTGAGATACTCGCCTATGACGATCCCATGGGCGCGTCACTCGTCATGGAGGCGGGGTTTGATCCGAGCATCACCGGAAGTCCTGCTGGTCCGACCACACCCGCAGAGGCAACGACAGGATCACCTGACACGGTGACCGCGGTTCTGGAATTTCTCGATCGAGATGTCGATCTCATTCTGTTCGTTGGCGGCGACGGGACGGCGACCGATATTGCGGCCGCCATCGAGGGAGCACAGACGCCGGTTCTCGGGGTTCCTGCGGGCGTGAAAGTGTACTCGTCGGTATTTGCGGTATCGCCGGAAGCTGCCGCCGAGGTGGCGTCCACGTTCGACCGTACCGAACGCCGAGAAGTGCTGGATATTGACGAAGACGACTACCGTAATGGAGAGGTGAACCCACAACTCCGTGGGGTCTCTCACGTTCCCGTCGCCGATAATCTTCAGTCGTCGAAACAGACCGGCGGGGGTACCGTGGAATCGATGGCAGAGGGTATCGCGGGGAGCTTTCAAGATGGGGTCACGTACGTCCTCGCCCCGGGTTCGACTATCGGCGCGATTAAACAGCGGCTGGAGTTCATGCCGTCACCAATCGGCGTCGATATCTGGCGCGACGGCGACGTGGTCAGCCGAGACGCGACCGAGACCGAAATTCTCCAGTCGCTCGGCGAAAAAAATAGGATTGTGGTGTCCCCGATCGGGGGTCAGGGATTCATTTTCGGTCGCGGTAACCCACAGTTATCTCCGGCAGTTATCTCACAGTGTGACGTGACGATCGTTGCCTCCCGCGCGAAACTCGACAATCTCCGGGTTCTCCGAGTAGATAGCGACGACCCCGATCTCGATGAGAGACTCTCCGGGTGGTGGAAAGTCCAGGTTGGGAAATTCGAGACGCGAATGATGAAACTCGTCTGACCGCTCTCTCAGCGACAGCCACCGGGTCAATTCGCGGGGTCTCATGGTTGTCTTGCTGCGGTCAGTCGATACTTCGCTCTCGTATCTGTTAGCAGACACGCGATCAGGGTTTTCCAAATCCAGATCTCTAATCAGTGCGGGTGCCGACTCAGGTCTCACGCGAGAATATAAGGATTAAGTGGATGAATTTAAGGGAGACTAAGATGTCATTCACTCATGGAAACGAGAAAAGTACAGCGGTTAGGTCCCTCCACCCTTGCGATGACGCTGCCGGCAGAGTGGGCAGGCAAAAACGATGTCGAGAAGGGCGATGAAGTGTCGATCCGGATGAGCGGGAAAGGGACGCTTACCGTCTTGCCGGAGTCCGTCAGCGAGGGAGAGTCAGAATCCGTCATCACTGTTGATGAACTCGGTCCGACGGCAGTCGAACGGGCGATTGTGGCGCAATACGTGTTAGGCCGGCGGGTTATTCATGTTCGAGCGGCGGAGTCTGCCTTGACAAGCAAGCAAATCAACGCAGTCTATGAAGCTGAAACTCAGTTGATGGGATTGGGCGTTGTCGAGGAAACCCCCGAAAACATCGCGATCCGCTGTTCCGTCGACCCAGCAGATTTCGATCTCGATAATCTCCTCCAGCGGTTGGAAAACACCGGCTCGACGATGCGCAGTGAGGCGGTGAAAGCACTCGCTCACGACAATATGGACCTCGCACAGCGAGCGCTCAACCGCGAACGGCAGGCCAACAAAATCTTCGTGCTGTTACTTCGGCTGATCTTCACGTCGTATCAGAACCCGAACCTGGCGCGGGCAGTGGGTTTGGACTCTGGATTCCCGCTCATCGGCTACCGCTCGGTCGCGAAAAACCTCGAACTGACAGCCGACAACGCAGAGGATATTGCAGATATCGTTCTTGCGACCGGTGAACAGCCTCTAAGTATCGATTCAGGGACGATGCGCCGGATCAGAGAATTCACCGACCAGGTCGATGAACTGACGTCCATGGCGGTCCAGGCGGTCGTCGAACGAGATTATGACCTCACGATCCGCTCTCGAACACTGTTCCAGGAGCTGAAAGACCGGGAGCAAGAAATCCTCTCTGATCTCCCGGAAATGGATAATGAAGAACTCCTGCGGATCCGGGAAGTACTCGTCAGTCTGCAGCAAACTGCTGAATACGCGATGCGAAACGCCGAGATTGCAGCCAATCTCGCATTGAACGAGGAGTGTGCTCACGTCCAAATCGACTGATACTGCAATGGTTACTTGCTAGAGACGAGCACTGATGAACCAATTTCTACTGGCTGTGAACTACCCCATCCTACTCGCTCACGGCTGACGCCGTTTGCTCCTTGAGGGTGGGGCTTCCTGTTTCCGCGACGCGCTTTCCATCCACAACATCGGATGCACCCGATGAGGTGAACAGAGGGAGCGCAGTCTCCACAGGCGTCCCTTCGGACTGCCCCAGTCCTCGCTTCTCAAAACCACGAGACACAATGTTGAGCGCAGCGTTTCCGTCTCTATCC
>JAQCMZ010000283.1 GCA_028274825.1 Haloferacaceae archaeon | reverse complement strand
TTTCGGTCTTGAGTTGCCCGTCATCGGGAATCTCGCCCGTGTCGTCCCACTGTTGTTGTGCGTAGTAGCGACCGACGTTCCAGAGTTTCGAGGCGGCCCATCCGAGTTGGTCGAGGTCGTCACAAACCTGTTGCTGGTTCGTGATGGTGGCCTCGAAGGTTCGGATGGTTCGACTCATTTCTGGCTTCATACCGTGTTATGTGTGCCGTTCTGTCACTAGTGTCGGTTGGCGTGGAATATCCGGCCTTGCTATCGACGGTTGATTGCGTGGGAGTTGTCGGATTCATCCTACGCCTAAAGGCGCAGGTATTCGCCTCGAATCTCTATAATCTGCAGCGGGGCAAATTGAAATCTTACGCCGATTAGTGTCTATTAACCGGGATGAGATCCAGTATTTCGGTCACGGCCGGTGATCGTCTCAAACTAGCGACAGTCAGTGTACTCAGCGTCTCAACTGTGGAGTGCGAAGTGACGAATCTACACTTTGCCAGTGGTTGGTAATGTGACCAGCAGTGACGAGCGAGCCCACAGGAATTGCGCGTAGGACACCAGTTTGCGCGTTCTAGCTTAAATACCGGGAGTCGGATTAGTAACACCTGTTACGAGTGGAGTGGGCCAGGTGTCTCGGGGTATGACCTCAAGACGGCTCGCTCAGACGGCTGTTTGTATTCGAGGACAGTCAGCGCCCTGTCGAACTCCGCCACTGCGAGCGACCCGCCTCGGGCCGACCAGGGTAACGGTAGCTACTTCACAGGTGCGTCTTAGCCGTACCGGTCAAATATGTGAACAGACGAATATGGTCACTGTACAGTATTTGATTGGTATAGTGGTATTGAGAATGGTCTTCGTAGTGTTGTGGCTTCCGGCTTTAATCCTCCCCGAAACCAGTCACAGCAGCATCAACCGGTCAGTCTCCCTGCTGGTGTCCCGTCAACAGCGGGCTAGTGTCGGCTAACACAGTGCCGACGATTAGCACGGGTTACTTTGGAATCTGCGCTTGCGAGTCTCCGACTGCGCCGGAAGCTGCCGGGTTCTCGGCGTCGTCTGCGACTGCCGAGACGAATGAAAAAACCATGTCGCCCGTCTCCGTCCACCCCGGATGTGAGTGAAACGTTTCCAGCGCTTTTGTAGAGAGGGTTGTCAACAGGTCTCGGTCTGCGGCTAGCTGACCGACGGCGTCGGCAACCTCCTGGGGGTGTCCTGGCGAGACGAGATATCCGTTCTTGCCGTGTGAGACGAAGTCACTCGCTCCGCCGTTAGTCGTTGCTATCGCTGGAAGGCCAAATGCCATCCCCTCTAAATACACGATTCCGAAGCCTTCGCGAACAGAGGGGACTGCCATCAGGTGACTTTTTTCGAGCAGTTCCGCCAGTCGCTCGTCTGTGACCCGTCCAGTTATTGACATCTGGTCTGAGACACCGAGTTCGGCGGCCCGCTGTCTCACACGTGAGACGTGATCTGGATCGGTCTGGGTGTCACCGGCCACTGTCAGCCGCCACGGAGAGTCGACTCGTGTGAGTCCTTCAAGAAGCGTGGTGAGTCCCTTTCTGGGCGTGACTGTTCCGACGGCGATAATCTGGAGTGGACTGTCAACAGCCCGGCGGCGGACAGACGACTCGGACAGTGGGTCGAACCGGTCACCTGCAGGCGGTGCCACAACCGACGGGTTCGGCGACGCGTGCGCTCGAACGGCAGCTTGGGTGACAGTGCTGTTATAGACGTATCCGTCGACGCCGCGAAGAAACGTGGCCTCGATTGTCTCGACAATCCAGTTGCGAGCACGAGAGCGGTGCTCGTTCGCGCGGAGGTGATGGACAATCGCGATTACTGGTGTATCGGTGAGACGCGGATTGACCGCGAACAGTGACGGGTGACACAGTTCGTCTTCGAGAATCCCGTCGTAATCGGCCAGACGGTCTGATAGTTTGAAGCTGAGATTTGTCGTTATCGAGCGAAGATAGCCTCGCTCCGGGAGCGACACCACGTCTACGGTCGCGCCGCGTTCTCGGAGCCGGTGGACGACCTTCTGATCGTAGAGAAACCCGCCGGATCGCCGATCAAGTGGGCCATAAATCACTACGGCAATCTGCATCAGATTGCTGTCTCGTAACTGGCAGCCGCCTCGTCGTCTTCCCAGATGCGGACGCGCAGATACTCGGGGTTTTCAGGGGCTGCAGAATCGAGAATATCAGTCGCGACAATCCGAGAGAAATGCTCGACACTCGGATTACGACCCTCGAATTCGGGACGCTCGTTCAGCGTCGCGTCCGCATAGCGGCCTTCGACACGATCGAGTGCCGATTTGACCGCATCAATGTTGACGAGATACCCGTACTCGCCAAGTTCGGGTCCTTCGAACGTCACTTCGATCTCGAAGTCGTGAGAGTGGAGCGTTCCCTCAGCTCCGGGGTTCGGCACTGTCAAAAAATGCTGGGCGATGATCCCTCGCCGCACGGTCACTGAATACACATCTCGGTGGTCACTCTCCGGGAATATTAACGTTCTGTCACGCGGTCAAT
>JAQCMZ010000252.1 GCA_028274825.1 Haloferacaceae archaeon | reverse complement strand
TCTCGGATTGTCCCGTTCGCAGGTTTACACGTGGTGGTTGGTGCTCTCCTAGAACACAGCCGAGAGACACAGAAACAGATGTTACAACCTGAATTAGAGCGGATTGAGTACCAGTTGGAGTAGCGGGACCGACCGTACTGTGGGGCCGTGACAATTTGATGGAGCGGATCAACTGAGACCAAAAACAGCACAGGCAGGTCCCTCCAGGAAAACTGGTCGTGATTATCGCCGCAATCAGCACCATCGTTTTCTCGCGGTTGTCCCAGTTTACACCGAACTCATTTGACCGCGAAGAACGACACAGTCGCTATGCAGGTCGCGAAAAACCAGATTGCTGGTACTTCCCAGCTCATCGGTACCCGTGGCTGTGGTGCTACTCCAGACGGAGATACCATTGCGGACAGCTGGGCGATGGTTCGCGATCGTGTCGATAGAGATTCCGGTACCAGATGCTCGAACTGTAACTGGCCACGCGGTCGCTAAGAGCGATCTCCAGTCTAATAGAACGAGTAGTCGTCGAACGGTTCGAGGTCGTTATCGGATTCCTCCACAGCGGTCGTCTCAATATAGGCCGCCATCTCGGCTAGCTCCTCCGAGAGGTGGTTGTGCATATTCGCAATCCGTTCTTTTTCTGCTTCGGCAATCGGGTCACCGTTGGCATCAACCTGCTCCAGTAGCTTCCGCGTCGAGTGCAGAATGCTCTGGACAAGCACGAGTGCCTGCGATGGTGGGTGGACGAACTGACACAGCTTGACGTCCCCGGAATACACATCATAGTCGAGGCGTGGCAGCTGTGTTCCCTCGGAGTAGCGAAAGGCGCGTCGGAGCCCGGGCCGTGGATTCCGGAATTCGTTCATGCGCTCGGAGAGGACCAGTTCGAGATCATCGGCTAGTCGATCGAACTCCGAGCCAAGCGCCTGTAGCTCCTCCGTCGGCGGGCTTTCGTCCTCGTATTGGTCTTTCAGGTCGGTATAGAACGTCTCAACGTCGAGGACAGCCAGCGCGACGACTCGAAAGATTCCGTTTTCTGTCTGGGCAAACGCCCGAAGCTTCTCCCGGACTGTCTCAGACTCACCGAGCACATGTGCTTCTCGCACATCATCTAGGACACCACGGATTTCGGTCTCACTGTCGAGGAAATCCTCCACCCATGCCCTCGGCGGTTCCACCGTCGACTCATCAGAAGCGGCCATAGATACACCGTTGGGATGACGTTACAAGTTGGTTGTCCCGGCTCAGGATTCGATCACACGCAAGCAATCTCGAATGGCTTGCAATATGCCTCGCGGACCGTCGACACCGGGCGGTCTTGTCGTGGTTCCGTTACTCGTCCAGTTCCCGCAGTAGCTCTGAGGCGATATCCGTGGTCACGTAGTAGGTGTGTTTCTTGTGCGTCTCATCTTTGGGCTTTAATTTCCGTTCGCTGCCCTTGATCGTACTTCCATCATACACTGTGACCAGGTCTACACGCTGGAGTGCCCGGTAGAGATGGCGGACATATTCGAAGTCCATATCCAGTTCGTTGGCCGTCATTCGAGGATAGTCTGGGCCACCCCTGTCCAGGCGTCTAGCAATCGTCTGTCCATCGGGCAGGTGCCGGAGCACGTTCAGTTTCCCCTCGCGCTCGGAGAGGAATCGTAGCAGGTGGTCGCCCTTCCGTGAGAGACGATAGTAGGTGTGGTGTTGGCGAACTTCGTCGGCTTGTTTGGCCTTGACATTGCGCTGTTTGACTGTCCCCGACTCGACGCGTTCGAGAATCCCAGCAGTCTCCATGGTCTGGCAGAGTTCCTCGACCGCTTCTCGGGTAGCATCTAAGTGCCCAGCCATCGATCTGGGATAGTTCCCCTCGACAGCATCAAGATGATAACAAATGAGGTACGCAACTGGATTGCGCGGCATCGGGGCGAGTTGCCCAACAACCGCTTCCTGGCGTTCGAGTTCTGACTCACGTTCTTTGGCCGCTTCGTACCGCGTTTGTGCATTGCTCGCTGCGTCCTCATCGAGGTCCAGCGTCACGTCGATTGATTCTCCTTGTGGTGTCTCGAGTGTTAACGTCAGTTCTCGTTCGTCCCAGTGTGACCCTGCCTCCGACCGTGCTTGCTCCAGTGCGGTATCCACGCGCTGGATACGGGTCATGATGGTATTGGCCTCCGTGCGGAGTTGGTCGATTTCAGCCTGAGATACCATTCGTCAGAGGGGACTTGCGCGACCTGCTTGAATCCATGGGCGGCCACTGAGTACGCGCGAATCCGTTATGCGTACTGGTCCCATAGAATCACTCAGATTGGTCCGGACGGTCCACGACATCGGCAAACGCCACATTCTCTTGGACATGTGTGATCTCGATGATCACTTCTTCTCCGGGAGAGGCATCGCTCACAATGACAACGAATCCACGCTCAACGCGCGTAATACCGTCACCTTGATCACCAAGATTTTCCATTTCGACCGTTCGCCGTTCACCCTCTTCAACGGGCGGACCGGGATTATCGAGGGTCCAACCTGAACCCACTTCGCTATCGTCGGTACCCGCTTCACTGACCAGTCCCGGGAGTATGGCTACCCGATAGGCTTCGCCACGTTGAATGTTGCCTATATCAACCTCTTCCCGTGGGATCTCAATAACAAAGCTGCCTTCTCGCTGGTCAATCTGGGTTGAAAAAAGAGTGCGTAGTTCAGTCGGAATATCCATCGGAGACGTCTGTAATTGTTCCCCAGTCGGTCCACTTGACTCTATGGTTTGCTCAACGACAGAGACCAAGAGACATCAGACGTATTTGCAGCCTAGCTATTTGTGAATCGATATCATAGGGCTATACATGCTTCAGCGTCTGCGAGCAGTACTCCCCGAGACTGGCGCCAATCTGTGGTACGAATGTCGCCACTGCGGGCAGACGCTCCAGACGAAGCCCAGTCACTGTCCGACCTGCCAGGCCGACGAAATAGCTACCTATCACCTCTAGGCGACAGGAACGGTTACCGAACGATGAGACATATAGACGAGCCCAGTCTCCCAAAGTGGATCAGGGAAGCCTACGAGACGCTCGAATCCCAGTACATGTCTGAGAATAGCGATCTCTCCCGCACCGACGCTGAGGAAATGCTTCTTGACGAAGACGAGAATATCGAAGAGGAGGCCGACGCTGTGTATGCCATCAACCGCTTGCTTGACCGTGGGTGGCTCTACGAAGTCAACGATCAACTTCGAAAAACCGAGTGACTTCCAATAACTCGTCACAGGTTAGCAAACTGAATCAATTATCTTGGAATGGAAGCGATTCCGGAAGTTTCCGGAAACATCGGAGTTCACGAAGGAAATATCGATAGACTGCGGCCGGGAAACGGGTGCGGGGAATAGCAACTTGAGGACTTTCCGGAAACAACCCAGCTATCCTTTTACGCTTCGACGGAAAACTGGTCTGATGATAGCAAATGATTCGCGATGCTCGTGTGCTTCGGGCGGGGTTCATACCGAAGGAAATCGAGCATCGCGACGCCGAAGTAAACCACCTCTCTAGCGTTCTGGAACCCATCACGAGCGGTGAACCCGCCGACACTGCCATCGTCACCGGCCCCAGTGGCGCCGGAAAGACCTGCATCTCGAAGTTTGTCACCGAGCGACTCCGCGAGGAGGTGCTGGACGTCGAAACAACCTACGTCAACTGCTGGCGCAATTACACACGATTCCGGACGCTCTACCAGATTCTCGA
>JAQCMZ010000251.1 GCA_028274825.1 Haloferacaceae archaeon | reverse complement strand
CGGCCCAATCGTAGAGGAGACCCCGCGTAATTTATTCCGCCGTCCACGCTCCGAACCTCGCCCTCAACCAGCACCCGAAGGATGACCCGGGCACCACCATCACCGGGAGCCAGTTGCACGTCGGTAATAGTCAAACTCGACTCTCCGTCGGGGCTATACTGATCGCCCTCATTAATCTCTTCGAGAACGAGGGCCGGCACTGAACCCAGATCTAGCGTCACACCCGTAGTCTCCACTTCTGGTTCTGGTTCTGGACTCTCCTCGCCTCCAAGGACAAGAGCAATTCCGGCGACACCAACCGAGACAATCAGCAACACCACCAACACATCAATAATATTGACGACGCCGAAGAGATTTCCGCGGTCGTCGATAATGTCCATCTCAAGTTAATACTCTTGAGTCGACCTGTATGAAAATTGCTATTCTGTTCAGACTGATGTGATTTCGAATCTGACCTGGCAAATATGATATCCACTCGGTATCGCTGTTGGTGAGGGAACAATGTTACTTACTCAACCATCGCCCGAGGCCAACATAACTCCGCCAGAGCCGGTGTCCGACCTGTGCGGTCAGTCTTTTTCGCCAGTGTTCTTCTGTGAGAGTCGTTCAGCCTCTCCTCCCGAGGAATAAGCCAGTCACTATGCGAAACTCCGTCGTCTTTTTTGCGAGTTCATCCCACCGGACGGATACCACGCCGCCTGCTGTACTCTGATGCCGCGATAGTGTGTCTCATTTCGGTCCAGTGTGCGCAACATCGACCGCCCGCTTGAGAGTGCTACTCGCTGAGAAAACACCACTCAGCGAATCCTGTGATCGACCCAGCAGACCCACATTAGAGATCGTATGTGGCCGACAGTGCGCCAGCAAACCTGCCTGATTGCCGGGGAAACATGTGGGAACAAGAGTGGGAGTGAGCGCCCGAGCATGAGCGAGAACGTCTCACGCCCGAATCTCACAACACGGCTCAGCAGAGAGAGCCGAGAATCTGAAGACTGTGCTCCGTGTACTATTTTTTGTCGGGTGTCCGCTCGGATCTGCATCATATACTGAAGACGCTCACGATAAGAGCAGGCCGAGATAATTCACTCAGAGGTGGATGGGTCGGCAACCGCCGTTCCGTTGCGAACCTCGGAATCGGTGACTGTGATTGTTTGATCTCCAACCTCGTATTCGCCAGGGTATGCCACTCGAACAGAAATAGTTCCGGTTTCATCTGCTGTCGCCGTTCGGCTGTATTCGAACCGCTGATCGGCTGTTCTCACTTCGGTAGATACCGATACGTTCTCACCAGATCCTACACTCGTGGTGATGATGGCGCCCTCGACGAGTGCGAACACGCGTATCTCATCTTCTGCGTACAGCAGTTGGTAATGAGCTGTCGCGTTCTCGCCAGCCCCGAGATCTGTGTAGAGTATCTCGTGTGTCGTATTTTCGGCCACAGGGTTCCCAGGTACCACCACGTATCCTGTCCGACCGCCAAGCCGCTGATACTGCTCGTCTGGATCAGGTGACAACAGAAACTGCTCGAAATTTCCACGCGCGAACCCGTATGACCTGGCTTCTCCATTAACGAAGTAATTGTACATTCGGTTTTTTCCCCAGCGGCTCAAAACAAAATTGTCCGGGTACTCACGATCAGCAGCAGTAGCGTGGGTCTCGATCTCTGCGACCGCGCCTACCTCTGCGTCTGAGTACGTTGTTTGATACAGTAATGACGGTGCAAATATGAAATTGGAACTGAGTATTAACATTCCAATCCCGAGCCCATACGCTAAGAGTCTGGGGTCTGACTTGACCCGGTCAATCACCCTCTCGTCTGCGTCTGTGCTGGAGTTTTCAGAAGAGATCAGACGCTTTTCCGCTGACTGATCTCGGCGAGAGTCAGTCGCAAACACACTCGGCTGCGAGATGAGATCTATCGCAGCGAAAAGATACACGATGGTTATCGCTCCGAATATGCAGAGAAACATCGAGAGATGCGCCGCAAACCGAACCTGTATTGCTGCTATCAGCAGAAACCACCACCCGAACACAGCGGGGACGAGCCACTCCGGCCGATATCGGCGGACCATGGCCCACGACATCAACCCTAACGGAATAACTGCCAAATAAAACGTCGCGCCAAGTTGGCTCAAGGGTCCAACGATAACGTCTGAAAACAGTGAAGCAGTCTCAACAGCTGTCTCTCTATACAAAAGAGAATCAATACGGCTGCGGATCCGCCCCACCTGGTCAGGCCGGAATTGAGTAAATAGCCTGAAGATGATAATAGCTGTCACGGCCTCAATCCCAGCTAACACGGAAGTGGGTAGACCGAGACGATGCCAGACTTCCCCGACAGACGCGATTGTAACGATTCCACCTGCAACGAGAACTGGTGTATACGCGAGAAAGGCAGTTGACTGGTGCCATCCCCACTGTACGTGTGGATACAGCGCAACGAGACTACCGACGGTAACCGCCACAATCACTGGAAGATTCGCAAGTACCGGGCTAACCCCCTTCTGCACATCAGCGATAGCCCGAACTGTAAAGTACAACGCCAGGGGAACGAAGACGAGTGTTGAACCCGCCCATGGATACGGTGAGACAATAACAGAGATTGTCAGTATTGCGGCTACCACCCATGTGACCGGCGAGCTCAAGTAGCCGTTGATAAGAACTCTATCGTCGCCTAATTCTGTGTGTCGAGTCGATTCTCTCGCCAGCCAGATGAGAGCAAAAGCCATGACGCTCAGCCAAAAGTACTGGTGGAGCCGGTGTTCCAAGAACCCTAAACTCGTGTACACGATGTGAACTGGCGTCAGCCCGAGTAGAGTGACGGCAACGACTCCGATTCTGGTGTCGTCTGTGAGTGTGACTGTGGCTGCGTAGATGACGATTCCGAGCCCGATGGCGCCGATGACTGGCAGCCACGCTGCGACCAAATCTGCAGCCCCCTGTGTACCACCTAACAATTCGGCGAGCCACCAGTTTGCGGCGTGCGTGAACGGCCGGCTTCGAGCCCCAGTCGGTAGTGAGGCTATCACAGAAACGTCGGTCACTCCAGTCGATTTCTCAAGTAGCTGTGCTTGCCAGTACCGGTAGAAATAGGCGTCATTGGAGGGAGAGATCATGTAGTCACCCTGGAACACCGAATTGTACGTCCACGCGCGCCCGACTACTACCACCACGAGAGCGAAAAGTACCCCCCCGAGTGTGCTGAGATCGGGCGGCTCGGGAACCGTCGGAAACTGCATTGTAGTCTCGGAGTGGCCCGAATCGAGCGGCTCGTTATTAATAGCCGCCTGGACGGCTTTCCGGTGAGCGAGTTGATACTCGTTATCGATACGTTTGACAATTTGACGAGAGACCAATTCGCCAAACCGCCCAGAGTCCAACTCCGTCTCATCGAACGTCCATGTCTCCTGGCGCTCGTCGAGTGTTATCAGATCTGTCAGCGCGTCCTCAATCTCAGGATAATCTGTGAGAAATTCATTAGTCGCTTCATATACGGCTGACGGCTCCATTAGCTGGCAGTTGGGTATCCGCGCCGTTTGGTCGTTTCGGTGCTGTATCGGTCCCCTATCAATTCGGGTTGTCTGTCATCAGGAGTTAGCATGACGACCAGCATTTATCAACGAATCCGCACAAATTGTGAATGGATACTCGTTTGCAGGGTCCAGACTGAATGCGCAAAATCAAATTGCCAACATCTGTCGTACACACTCACAGTCGTTCGACTTGCAACTATTGTCAGATCAGGTTTCCTGCACGGGTTCAGCAAAAGAGACGTTCGTTCTGACGGTGTCGATTTTGACGAGTACCTCATCTCCCGGACTCGTCCCAGGCACAATCACGACGTATCCACGCTCGATTTTCGCGATCCCATCTCCTTGCTCGCCCAGCGCTTCAATCTCGACGCGACGAGTCTCCCCTTCCGATACCGGGGGTTCTGGAGGGCTTTCTGGGTCGAATTCGTCCGATGGTGATGAATCTCGTGAGGCCGGTGATTGGTCTGGATCAAAACTTTCGCCCCCCCCGCGGCGAGGAAGGACCGCGACACGATACGTATCGCCAGCCGAGAGTTTTCCGAGTGTGATTTCGCGACGCGGCACCTCAACAACGTGCGTATCTGTCTCCTCTTGGACGGATGCGGTAAACAGACACTGCAACGACTCCGATAACTCAACCATACAAATCGTTCATGTGCCCGTGTTATTTAAATTCCTACAGGCGAGAAGGCCACTCCAACAAATCGATAGAAGAGCACAGCCTGTTGAGCAATCAATTCACAACTAGCCAGTTAGTCGCCAATCCGGCAAGGTGAGGTACCTCGGGGGCAAGCCCCGAGGCACTCGGCCTGTTCCGCCTGTAGATACTGTCTCTGCGAAGTGTATGCGTGAGCTGTAGGCTCAATTATTATCAGTCTCGCGCGCCAGACTGGGTGGCGTACAACTTTATCTGATAGCGGTCGTCGTGAACTCACTGGGGTCAAGCCTCGGCATGTGTTCACTGGTACCCTCTGACCGGTGGTCGTGACAGACGAGTGAGTTTCCAGCACGCTTTTGTCGAGACCTTCCGTTGTGATTCGTACATGAGCAATGCACTCGACCACGTTATGATGCGAGTAGCGGATCTCGAACAGGCAATCGATTGGTACACCAGCCACCTGGAGTACGAAGAGAAGGGTCGTGCCGAGGCTGACACCTTCACCAACGTTTTTGTCGGTCCGACAGATGTCCACGAGGATGGAGCGCTTCTCGAACTCACCTACAACCACGACGGTCGCAGCTACGAGATGGGTGATGCGTGGGGCCACATTGCCGTCCGTGTTGAGGATCTCTTCGACGCGTACGACGAACTGATGGATGCCGGAATCGAAGACTACCGTGACCCCGAGTCCTGCGGGGGTGAGTACGCGTTCGTCACGGATCCGGACGGGCATGAGGTTGAACTGGTCGAGCGAGATCACGGTGCTCGCTGGTCGCTTGACCACACGATGATTCGCGTTGAAGACGCCGACGCCGCGCTGGGGTGGTGGACTCGCAAGTTCGGTTACGAACACCAAGGCCGGTGGGAGGCTGACTCTTTCGCGAACTACTTCGCTGGGCCTGTCGGTGCGGCCGAAGAAGCGATGAGCGTCGAACTCACGTACAATTACGATGGTCGCTCGTACACGATGGGTGATGCATGGGGCCATCTCGCGGTTGGCGTCGATGATCTCAACGACGCCTGGAACCAACTGATGCTCCGCGAGGCCGAAGACTACCGTGATCCAGAGTCCTGCGGGAATCGATACGCCTTCACCAAAGACCGAAACGGTCACGAGATCGAAGTCGTCCGGTCGTGAGATGGCGAGGTGGCAACGTGGTGAACTAGTCACGACGGTCGCTGACTTGTTCCCATATCAGCATCCGGGCCGGGTACATCGCTGTCTAACCCCGGGGCAGGTCACCCACCCTGGTGCTTCCACATGACGGGCGATCATACTGCAATTTAGTCCGCTCCACTGTGAACACGGTTCAATGGAATTGCAATCCCGTCGGCAACTCCTCAAACTCAGTGCAGCCGGGGCAACAGTGTCAGTTGCTGGCTGCAGTTTGTTGAACGGAAGTTCGGAATCCGAGTCTACGGATCCACAGAACGACGCTGCCGACAGCTCATCTGCTGATAGTGCAGACGTACAGTCAGATACTCCTGCAGAGGGGTCGATCGCGGTCGCAGCAGACATCAGCGACGAGGCGGCTAGTCAACTCCAGCAGGAGGCCCAGCAGCGCCAACAAGAGATTCGCCAACAACTTGCAGACGGTGAATTGAATCAAACCCAGCCACAAGAAGAATACAGACAGGCTCAATCAGAGTACGAAAATAGCCAAATAGAACTGATCGCCGATTCAGTCGAGGCCGTAGAGACTCATATTGTCGACACTGATGGACTCGAGGTGAAGCAGGCAACTGCCGAGGCTGGTGCACTCCTTGTCGATGGAGGCGCAGAACCGATAGTGAGGCTGCTCTCGCTGAACACCGTCGTAGCTCTCCTTGCTGACGGGGAGTACTCGCGACTCACACAGCAGCAATAACGGTCGAGAACACGAGTCGTCAGCCTGGATAGGGCGGGTGGGTCTCCCGGCTCGATCAACGCTGCTCGCCTATCTCAACACACATTGTGGGACCGTTCACTGCCTGCGATATCAGGTGGCTTCTCAACTATAGTGATCCACAATCATTCTTTGACACCGGCTCCGCTCCAGAGCAATTCACCAGGCGTTTCAGACACGAGCAGGTCTCACATGACCGTGACTGCTAGATTCTTTCAGATCACGGTTGTGCGCGAGTATCAGCGTGGACGATAAGGGATTTATCTGATGACACCAATCTCATATGTATGACACAGATGCCAGCGATATTGGGCGGGTTCTTCCAAGTCGGGCCCGTCACGGACACGCTGGCGTGGATTTCTATCGGATTGTTCGTCGTCGCTGGTGGGATAGAGTGGTACGGCCGTCAGACAGGGAGGACAGTTACACTGCAGGCTCGATACGTTGGCGCGACCGCGTGGGCGTCGTTTGCGTTTTTTTGGGCAAACCTGATTCCTCACTTTGCGTTCGTTCAACAGAGCTACGTTGAGGGTCTCCTCACGGTCGTCGCGGTTCCTGCCAGTCTGTACGTGGGGTATCTCCTCGTCCAGGGGCGGGAGACACTATTTATTCTCTCGCGAGCGGTAGCCGTGATGGGGCTCATTTACCTACCATTTGAGACAATCCCTGCGTTCGCGCTCAGTGGGATTGCAGTCCCAGAGCCTCGTCGGGTGTTTATCGAGGTCGTCACGGTTCACACCGCGACACTAATCGATATAGTCGGGTTCTCGCCGGAACTCATCCAGAGTCACGAGGGGTATGATGCCGCGTTTCTGTGGACGTACGGGCGACAAGAACAGGCGATTATCATCAACACAGTGTTAGCGTGCACTGGTATCGGGAGCATGGCAATCTTCGGCGGGTTAATCGCAGCCGTCCGTGCCCCGTTTTCACGGAAAGTCCGAGCACTGGCTGTCTCGATCCCAATAATTTATGGGCTCAACATCATCCGGACGACGTTCATCAATGTCGTCTACGGAAATCAGTACATGCAGTGGGCACCGGATCTCGTCCTGCTGGCGTTTGGCGCGACAAACCCGTATCGGGTGTCGTTTCTCCTATCAGACCGCGTGTTCAGCCAGGTGTTTGCTGTCGTCGCGCTTGTCGGTATCACATATCTGGTTACGCGCCAACTCCCTGAACTGGTCGTCGTCCTCGAAGATGTCCTGTTCGTGTTGACGGGCGAAGAGCACGATCTCTTGGAGGCGCTCAACCTACCACGAGAGCCCACCCCACAGCCCGAACCGATTGCCGACTGACCGCCACCGGTGTGTGCTCGCTCAGAAATCAGTCTCTTTTGCTGGTCATCCCCGTCCGTGCACTGGCTCTGCATCTATTCCGTCCCGAGTCGCGGACTGGTAGGTAGACGGCATTCTTGTGGTGGGTTTGCGAGTCAGTCAGAGCAGCTCTGCTGGCGCGTCCGCGAGCGCGGCGAGTGCGTCTTCCTCAATGTGGTGAAGATCCCCAGGGATAATCAGTAGGTGTAGCGGGTCACCGAAGTCACGCTCAGCCAGCTTGGAGAGACGATTGGCAGTCACCGCAGGCTCAGCAGCGCCGGCACGACAGACAGCCACTGCGAGCGTGTCTTTCCAGTTGGCGTGTAATAATCCGGCTGCGACATCGGCCGTCATGTACTCTTCGTGATCCGGATCGGGGCCCTCTGGGCCACGGCCGATCTTGATATCTAAAAACACCAGTGTGTGCAGGCCGCGCTCGCGGTTTGCTTCCACTGTCTGGATCACGCTCGCCGGGACCGTGTCACCGCCGTGTGCCCAGGGGAACGGGAGCGTGACAGCCTTGCCGAATCGGTAGTTTTGCAGTCCGGACAGCCCTATTGCAGCAGTCCCGGCACTGACGCCATTGATAAGCCGGGTGTCGATCCCCCGATTTTCGGCACGAACCCGTAAATCGACGTGTGTCGTCGAGATCATCGTGTCTCCTGCGGTCACGAAAACAGCGGTACCGGACTCGGCAGCCGAGAAAATCGGTTCGGGGTCGCGCTCGATACCCTCTCTGTCACGACATTCAATGTTGGTGTCGTGGTGGGCTACCAACTCCTCGATTGTCGCGTCGATGAGCCGGCTGGTGTACGTCTCCGCGAAAACCCGATCGGCCTCCCGGATTGCGTCTCGACCGCTGACCGTCACCGACCGCTCGTCATACAGACCCAACCCGACGAACGTGAGCATACTCTAACGAATCGGTCTCAGAGTTAACCGGTTTCGGTCTCCGCCGCTGGTTCTGTCTGGATCTGCCCTCATCTCGACGAGAACGCCTGTCTCTGTACGTCGACGAATCCGAGTACCCGTAGAAGATCAAGAAAGCCCACAGTTGAAGCCGTGGGTAGCTGACGGCTTCTGTCTCGATATGACAATACTGCAGGTTCGGGCGCTCGTTGACAGTTCCGACCCACTCTCTCGCATCTGCTTGCCACCCGTGCAGTACGAGTGTCGCCACTGTGGGCTCAGAGAGCATTGAAGGCGGCGATTGAAAATCGAGTCTCCCGTTTCACGCGAATCATAACTGTATAGCCCTGGATGCATGTACAATTGTCACGGTGTGGATGAGCCGACCGTGACGACGCAGTCATGTGGTCTCACGCTGGAAGTGAGGATCCCCCGGGGAGCTCCCGCAAATCCCTTGCCCTGATCACGGATTCTGTCCCGGGGGTATCACCCGACAGTCGGCCGCTCTCGTCAGCTCATCCAGGCCAACTCGGACTGCTCTTCAGTCGGAGCTGACACCGGAGCGGAGGTGGTACCGTAACCACCCCGACCGTCGGTCTTTAGTTCCCAGACGTATCGCCCGCAGTGTGTGTGGTGGCACCTGTTGATGAGTCCTGAAACACAACGCAATCGAGACGTTGATATCGACTTTGATACGGAGATTCCTCATATTATGTGGAGCTTTCAGCCAGGATTTAGAAGGAATTCTCGTGGTATCTGACACAATCTCGTGGTTCCGGCGTCAATTCACGTCTTCAGCAGGCCAGTGTTGATATGCGAGGTCGCGCTGCACCGCGTTAGCACCCTCATAGACGCTGGGATACCTCGCATCACGGAGGAGTCTGTTTGCGCGGGTTTCACTCCGAAGCCCCTCCCCGCCATGGAGCTGTGAGGCTGTGCTGGCGATATCTTTTGCTGCTCGAGTGGCGAAACTCTTCGCGAGGCTGGCCCAAAATGCGGGGTTATCGCCGGCCGCCACCCGCTCACAGGCGGTCCAGGTGAGTGCGCGTGCTGCTTCGTGTGATTCTCGAGCGCTGACCAGTTCGTGGCGAACCGTCTGATTGGTCGCAATCGGTTCGTCGTACAGTTCACGATCGTGAGTGTACGCCCACGCCTCCTCGAGAGCGGCCGCAGAGAGCCCGGTCGCATGACCAGCGACGGCAATTCGCCCGTAGTTGAAAAATCCCGCGAGATTGTAAAATCCCGCTCCTTCCTCGCCGACGAGGTTTTCAGAGGGGACATGGACGGAATCTAACTGGACGCGTGCTTGCTGGCTCGCGCGCAACCCCATCTTATCGTCGATTGGTTCGGCGTGATACCCATCTGAATCGGTCGGGACGACAAACAACGAGTACGAGTCGTGACCCGGCTGCTCACCGGTACGAGCGTAGACAACGACCCAGTCGGCGACCTTGCCGTTCGACGTCCAGTATTTCTCACCGTCGAGAACCCACTCGTCGCCTGACCGTCGAGCCACCGTCTCCATCCCCGCGAGGTCAGAGCCACCGTCAGGCTCTGTGGCCGCGAGTCCGGTGATTGTCTTGCCCGCAGCCACTGGCGGGAGCCATCGCCTCTTCTGATCGGCAGTGCCGTACATACTGACGACCTTCGCACCGAAATCGACCAGTTGGAGTGCCAGCCCAATCCCGCCATCGCCGCGGAACCACTCTTCGACGACTGCGAGCCGGTGGGCGAGCGTCCAGTCGTCGCCGCCGTATTCTGCCGGGACATATTGGCCGGCGAGTCCGGCGTCTTGAGCGGCTTCGATTATCCTATGCGGGAATTCCCCGGTCTCATCGTACTCTGCCGCGTTGGGAACAACGTGTTCGGTAACGAACTCCCGAGCCTGGAATTTCACTCCGCGAGCGGTCTCTGGGACGGGATTGGCTCCGAGCAACTCCATAGACGCAGATATATCTGCAACCATATCAACTACAGGCAGCCCCGGTCACCGGTCCATGGGGTCCGCCCGCTTGCGAGACGGTCACGTCAGTCAGGTTGTAGATAGCCTGCCGACGGGCGACTCCCGGTGACTGCCGACGACTCCGGACCGTCGGATAAACATCTGTACTATTTCTGATCGCCCTGCACATTGACGCACAACACCGAGTTTGCGGCACCGGGTCCCTCGGAGAGACGTACATATCTGCCCGGCAAACACTACCATTACACAAGTGCAAGGAGAATACCAACCGGTTTATGGGTGGGATCCGACACCTCTGAGCCAATCCGGGTACGTAGCCACGTCTGGATATTCAACGCAGAGTAGTAATCCGAACAAGTATCTTTTTTAAATTACTATGGTTATGTGTATTAGATCAAGTCGTCACTCGGACACTCACAGCGAGTATTCGCAATCACTCGCGAGTCTCTGACGATCTTGATTCGCATGGCTTCGCCGCCGGCAAACTCTGGAATATCGGGCGGTGGACAATCTCGCGTGTGTGGGATGCTATTGACCATATTCCAGGTGCCGGTGAACTCTGTTCGTCCCTCAAGAACCACGACCGCTATGC
>JAQCMZ010000244.1 GCA_028274825.1 Haloferacaceae archaeon | reverse complement strand
GGGTTGTCTCCAGCATCGGACTGTGTTCACAACCAGTTATGAAATAGAGTGTGTAAAGGCTGTGTTTGGCGTGGAATATCCAGCCCTGTCGGTGTCGGTGGATTGTGTCACTGAGTGACGGCGCGTATCCACGGCCTGAAGGCCGTGGTATTGCGCCTGCTCCGCGTATAATCGAGACGGACGCAGGCGCCCGCAGGCTCGGCGAACTCGGAATCGGCATGAACCGGGGTATTGATCGATTTACCGATAACATCCTCTTCGACGAAAAGATGGGCGACACAGTCCACTTAGCAGTCGGCCGTGCCTACGACGCCTGTCTCCCCCAGGGAGAGTCTGGAAACGAGTCTGCGGTTCACGTCGACATGATCACCGACATGAGCGCAGACTCACGGCTCGAGGTCGATGGCGAGATAATCCAACGAGACGGGACGTTCCGGTGGGAAGACAGCTTCGAGAACTGAACCCCGGTTCAGGAGGTGAGCAATCCCAGACCCGGATATGGCTGCAACATGTGTCGTCGGTAACGAATGTTCTACATTCGCTCGGTGGAGGCCGGCGACCCGTCAAATCATGGCCAGTTGTGTTTTGTATGCTCAAGAATAGAGACTAAAGTATGCGATACATCGTAGCTACAGACGGCTCACCGCAAAGCGATGAAGCGGTCAGATACGCCACAAAACACGCGCTCGCGTTCGATGCCACGATAGAGTTAGTCAATGTGATTGCTCCTGGCACGGGAACCGTCGAAGGTCAGCCCGTTTTCGAAGGCAAAGACGTTGCCGCCGATGAGGGGCGTCGAATACTTGATCGGTCACAGGATATCATCCGTGACGCCGCTACGGCAGATAAAGAAGACGGCGATAGCGGAACTACCCCAGAGATAAAACTGGAGTTACTCAACGGACGTCCGGCACACGCTATCGCCCGCCAGGCTGCAGAGACCGGCGCTGATGCCATCTACGTCGGTCATCGGGGTCTCTCTAGTGACCGCGAGAAAGTGGTTGGGAGCGTTGCCAAGGGTATCGTCGACGAAGCGGAGGTGCCTGTGACTATCGTCCGCTGAGCTGACGTGCCACTGTTGCGGATTCAGGAATCAGTGCCGAACATAGTGTGAGCTACGTTATTCTCCTCTTGTCTCATGTTACATCCGCTCGGTCTGCAGGTTCATCAAGACTCACGTCTCTGGACTCAGGTCGGGCCAAGTCAGGCCAGACATTCAGCCGTGACCGAGTGTCTCTAATCAAGATAGAGCCCTTTCGCGGGCACTGAGTACCGAAATCGTCTCGGCAACGATTCTTCGGGCCGTGTGGCTAGGGGTTGCCGGTCTGGCGAACAGGGAGTCGGTTACTGGCGGAAAATACGGAGAGTTGATTAGTTGATATTCGGAGTCTCTGGCGTCGACGCGAGAAGAGTTTCATACTGCGCACCGGTTTGTTTGAGTGTCTCGGTAGAGTAGAGTCGCTCGTGAGGCACTGAGAGGTACTCGCCGGCAAGTTCGTCAATCTTCTCGTCAACGACTGAAGCCTCGCGGCCGTGAATCATCGTGAACAGATTGTACGGCCAGTCTTGTTCGGGGCGTCGTGGCCGGTGATAACAAAGCGTGACGTACGGGAGTCGCCCTACCCGCTCACCGATATCGTCGAGTTTGTCCTCTGAAACATCCCACACGACCATACAATTGTTTGTAAATCCTGTCACGACGTGATTGACGACACAACCAATTCGCTTGATACAGCCGCTCTCGCGCAGCCGACCGATAGCGGCGATAACCCTCTCGGGGGAAGTATCAACGGCCTCCGCGATTGCACGGTACGGAGTCTCCACGAGCGGGAACCCCTCTTGGATCTCTAACAGAAGATCTGCTTCAAGTTTGGAGAGTCCGCTGGTAGCTTCCTCGCTAATCTGGGTGGCATTTACGCTCGTTTCCGCGGTCGACTCCCGGGCGAATCTGTCGTCGTTCACGACCGGGAATTCGAGATCAATATAATAATCCGTGTGCATCGGCAGATTGAGCACCTCACACCCGGTTTCACTCTCGATTTCAGCGAGGATCGTGTCCCGACGGTCTCTGGAGGCAGCCGTGAGGACGAACCACATGTTCCACTCGTGATCGCGACGATAGTTGTGATTCACCTGTCTGTAACGGTTGATCGTCTCGGCCACAGCGTCGAATCGCTCGGCAGACGCAGAGACGGCCGCCAGTGTCGACGAGCCGATTACCGGCGGATTGAGCACTGCCCCGAACCGACGGAAAACCGACGCCTCTCGAAGCGCGCGAGTGCGCTCGATAGTGTCGGCCTCGTCGATACCGAGTTCTTCCGCCACCTGGATGAACGGCCGCTCACGAACCGGAAATCCACTCTGGTGATCATCAATCAACGCGGCATCGGTCGTGTCGATTGTCGCCCGCCAGTCCGCATCGAGACTCATTGTCGAGTCTACAATCCCAGCGGTACTATTGGTTTTGGGTTCCGTCGTCTCTAGTAGTAATCAGACTGGGGTCAGATTCTCCGCCGCTACTGTCAGCGACCAGTAGTTCAGTCCAGGGGCTCAAGTCTGAACCCACCGGGATGTGTGGAGTCAGATTCGGGTACTCTACGGTATCGAATTTCCGCGTCACAGCGGTAGCAGCGCGAAAGCCCACGGCTTCAGCCGTGGCTGACACGGCGAACGTTTACGAGCCTGGGGATACGGTGTTATATTAATGGCTACCCGAATACGGACGATTCTCGACAGAGGGCTCGGGCGTATCCGAGCGTTTCTGGCGTGGTCTGTTCGGTCGTATGTATTGTTCGCAGTGATTGGTCTCGCTATCGGATTGGCGTTGGCACCGATGGCGATTCAGTATTCTGCCCAACCCGACGGGAAAGTTGCAGTAGTGCCGGTTGACGGATCGATCACCGGCCAGCAGGCGACCGCATACGCGTCACAGATGGCACAAGCCCGCGCCGATGCTGATGCAGTGGTGATTGTCGCGAACAGTGGAGGTGGTTCAGCGTCCGCGAGTGAGGATATGTATATCCAGACAAAACGGACGAGCGAACAGATGCCAGTGGTGACGTCCGTCAGCGCGGCGGCGGCATCTGGAGCCTACTACACGATTGCGCCGTCAGATCACATCTTTGCCAAACCAGCCTCTATCATCGGGAGTGTCGGGGTGAGAGCACCGACACCCACCGACCTCAGCCCACAGAGCCGTGAGGGGACAACAGGTCCTGACAAAATCTCCTCGTTCGGTGGAGACCGGCAGTTCTTCCATGCGCTGGAGACACTCAAACGGGCGTTCGTCGGAGCAGTGATGACACACCGTGAGGATCGTCTCGTGATCTCAGAAAACGAGGTATCCACCGCACGAACGTGGACCGGCGCATCTGCTGTCGAAGTCGGGCTCGCGGACGAAATTGGCGACCGACAGGCCGCAGTCGCGCTGGCCGCTGAAGAGGCCAATCTAGACAACCCGGAGGTAGAGGTGTTGACACCCGAACGCGAATCGAGATTCATGCTCCGAAGCACATACCTCGCGTCGACAGCCGAACAACGACAATACACAGGCGGGGAAGAATTCGTTAGCTCAGAGCCTGCTGGTGTGCCGACATTCCTGATGGTTCCTGGTGGCGTGGTTGGAGAGAGTTCCCGACCGATCGTTTCTGCCGGTCAGGCTACTGAATTCACTGCTGAGACGGACGCGGGACCGGACACTTC
>JAQCMZ010000238.1 GCA_028274825.1 Haloferacaceae archaeon | reverse complement strand
ACTGCAGGGGTAGTAACCGTGGCGGAGAGCGTGCAAGTAACTCGTGCGGGCGCTGTATCCCCTCCCTACTCACGGCCGCTCGCTGAGGAAGGGGGCTTAGCGCCCTCAATTCAGCTAAAACGAGTTTGATGGGCGGGCACCTCGTGATGATGGCCGTCGGATGGTGACGATATCGTCCGGCTACCCATCATCTGTCACGGTTCGTCTGCAGACTCCGCCAGATATCTCACAGACAGCAGATGGCCTCAATTGGAGGCCTGACACGCGTGATTGTGCGCGCTTGACAGGGACAAGAGACATTGGTCAGGGGCTCAAAGATTAATTATGCAACGCACGGAGGAGGAAGATCCGGACGTTGATGAACTTCTCGAGGAGATTCCTGACTCCGACGGGTCAGATAGCGACACCCAAGTGGAGACGGACCCAGACGCAAAGCTGGACTCCTCTGACAGTAGTCCAGACGAACAACCGAGACGAGTTGGGTTAAACGGCCGAATCTTTTCCGCGAAAGCGTTCTTACTGGTGATCGGGGCTCTCCTCGCGGGAACATTTGCGGGGTCGTTGATCCCGCTAATCGGCGGAACAATCGGGCGTGTCGGCGGAATCGCTCTCGGGGGGTTTCTGTTCGGCTTGCTTGCCTCACGGCGCCGGTATCTCGAGACGGCACTTGCGGGGGCCGGAGTCGGCACCGCGACCGTCCTGACGGGTGTATTGAACCTGAGTCTCCTCCCGGCGTGGAGTGATTTCCTCGCAAATTACGGGATTGGAATCGCCGCCGCTGGGGGTATTCTCGGCTTGCTGCTCACGGTTGTTGCTTACTACTTCGGTCAGGACCTCCGTGACGGAGTCGCCAAAGAGATTCCCTGACAATCCTCTGGCGATCTGACTTCTCCCAGGAATCCTCCACAGAACTGTCAAGTCAGGCCCCCTGTGTCAGACTGGTGGGGTGACTGTCGGCCGTCCCCCGATGTGAGGGGTGGCACTCTCCCCACCGACCACCAAGCGGTGACACTCACCGCGCGAGACTGGAGTCCTGTCACGGCCACTCGCACGCCAACGAGAGGAGTTCACTTGCGGAAAGCTGGCGTCTCATGTGAATCGACCGCTATTTCTCGGCCGGTCACATACTGAAATTGATGACTACCGAGCGCGTCGGCAATCCGGGTGATGGGGACATTCCGTCGGACATCCCGGGAGAGTCGAGATACGTCGAGACAAATGGAGTGACACTCCACGCAATCGACGCGGGCCCGACGAGCGGCCGACTTGCGATTCTCCTCCACGGATTCCCCGAATTTTGGTACGGCTGGGCAGAAGCGATCCGTCCGCTGACGAGTGCCGGATACAGAGTTATTATTCCGGACCAACGGGGCTACAACCGGAGTGAAAAACCCGACGACATAGCCGAGTACGGTGTCGACACCCTCGCTGCGGACATCGGCGGGCTGATTGACGCCTGTGGTCGAGAGAGGGCAGCCGTCGTCGGCCACGACTGGGGGGCGGCTGTGGGTTGGTGGGCCGCACTTCAGTATCCCGATCGACTCTCGGGATTTGTTGCCGCAAACGTGCCTCACCCGACTGTGTTCACCGAGACTCTGAGACAGTCCTGGCGTCAGCGGCTCAGAAGTTGGTATTTCCTCGCGCTGCAGGTCCCGGCAATTCCCGAGCGTCTCGTTCGACTCGGCAACTGGCAGGCCGTTACCCGGGTGATGCGTCGAACCAGTCAGCCGGGGACGTTCTCGAGTGTGGATTTCGACCGCTATCGGGGTGCGTGGACCCAGCCAGGGGCGTTCACCGGGATGGTGAATTGGTATCGAGCAGTAGTGCGGAGCCGGCCGGAGACGGATATAGACCGTGTCACGGTCCCGACGCTGGTGTTATGGGGGGCCCAGGACAACTTCCTCGAAACAGGGATGGCTCGCGATAGCGTCGATCGGTGCGTAGACGGGGATTTACGCTTACTCGAGCAGGCGACACACTGGATACAACACGAGTATCCGACAGAGGTTAGCGAAGCAATTCGGTCGCACCTCGATACTAGCTTCAGTTCCTGATTTTCCTCGCTGATCGACACCGACATCGACATCATCTCAGTGATTATCAAAAACACAGACAGTGTGTGAACCCACCATGAGGCAGTAGTCTTGTACTGCCTGTACAGTGTGTAGCCCGCAATCACGGTTGGACCGGGGTTGTTGGGTGTTCAGACCTGCGTCTGGAACTCCCGTTACTGACGACTAACAGCGAGTTCAGAGGCCGTGGCCTGACACACTGTTCACCAGATGCCAACCTGGCGAGCGAACGAGGCTTTCTTCCGGGTCTCGTGGAGTGTCGCCACCGATCGGGACACGAGGATTTCGATACTCCGGATAGACTGTGCAACGAATCTGTTTCAGACACAGCCAGGGGGTCACTGGTGAAGTGCCTCGAGATCAGGACCTCGAGACACCTGTCTCGAACATCTGTAGATACGCACCGCGTGTTGTCGACAAGTTGCGATGTGGGCTGATTCACACACGCACTCGGTCACCTTGCCGAGGTTCGGAACTCCCTGAGAAGCCGGTATCCCGGGCCTGCGAGAATCAATATCCCGCCTGCAGCCATCAGAACCAACACCGCTGGGTCGAGGGCTGACGTATCACCGACTACGAGGCGATCTCCCGACACTCCGACGGTGACACCAAGGACGACCCACGGAAGTTCACCGACGAATGTCGCTAAGAGGAATGATCGGAGTTTGACACCCGAAATACCGGCGGCTACAGAGATCGTGTCCGACGGAAGCGGTAACAGCCGACTCCCGAATACAGCACGCGCGCCCCCTGTTTCGTCAATCACTTTTCGGCCAGCACTGTACACTCTCCCCGTCGAGACTCGATCCGCGAGATAATACGGCGGCAGTGCTGTGACCGTGATCAAGACGGCGCCGCCGACCACGCCGCCCACCCATCCAAACCCGTACCCGGCCGCCACCGCAAGCAGCGTTGTTGGCCACGCGAAAAACGGGCGAATCGTAGCGATTACTGCGAGTACGACCCCGAATCGAAGCGGATCGGCTGCTAGCCAACTGAGCCACCGAACGGCTGTCGCTGGACTCGTAGCTCCCGCTCCTGCAACGGCGATAATCAAGACGACGAGTCCGCCCGCTATCCGCCGGTTCACGCTCAGGGGCTATCCCGGCGAGAATATACGCTTTGTGTCCGAGTCGTGTTACAGATACGAGGTGGCACGTATCAGCCCCAAACGTCTCGATTGCGTTTTTCACCGATGACGTGCGTCTGGAGGCGATCCGAGCCGGGATATCAGGAGAGATGAGATGAATTGCTCGCCGAATCACCGATATCATTTTTCACTGCCGTCCCGAAGTTATTCCTGTGGACGCAGAGACCCGTGCAGACAAAAGACAGCTTGGCGTAGAGCTGCTAGCTCATCTTGAATCTGAGCGTCTCGAACTGTCGACCGTCGTCGATCGGATCGAGACCGTGACCACAGATCCACAGCTCACACGCGAGATTCTTGACCAAGCCGAGAAGGAAGGTGTTCTCGATCGCGACGGTGCACGAATACTCGTCTTACGGGGGAAAACCTACGTCAGATTCAATCAGCAGGTGATGACACGTGACGGAGAATTCGAATGTCGGCGGTGTGGCGCCGGGCTCTCGACCGGCCACTTCATCCAGTTTGATTCCGGCGAACTCGGGCCGTTCGGCCCCTCGTGTGTTCGGAAAGTGACTGGTCGAGAATGAGCCATCGTCCGATGACAATCGTCTTCGATTCTATGGGTGTTCACAGAGCCCTCCCCGCTCTCAGAATAGCGACTATCCAGACATGATCGTAGCGGCTATGTGACGGTTACCGTGTCGTAGCGCTGTTCACCTGGAATCACTCAGCCGAGTGAAAAGCCTCCACGCGATGGTTCCGAGACCGGCCTCGGGCCCGAACATCGACCGTCTGTTACGCTGAGTGGGCGCTTGCTGCTCCACTGTAGCTCCGCTCAGCGGCCCCTTCGGAGTTCCTCTATCAACTGCTTGATGTACTCGCTCTGGCTATCGATCCGGTCTCCCTGTCGTTCGATTCGCTTGCCCTGTTTTTGTACGGTATCTCTCAGCGTCGCGACTTCTTCAGCCAAGTCAGCCCGCTCGGGTCCACTGAATTCGAACGAGGACTGATCGGCCCTGCCGGA
>JAQCMZ010000235.1 GCA_028274825.1 Haloferacaceae archaeon | reverse complement strand
CCCGTGTGTTATTTGTGCCACAAGAGCGTCCGTCAGTGTCACCGGACTCGGAGTTACTTGCGGTGATGAGGATGGCCCGATGCTTGGTGTGTGATTCCCGCATGGGGCGCAGCCTGTTTCCAGCGGAGGCGGACACTCGAACCGCCACTTGTCGGCCACTCGGCTACATCGGGGTCAGAGCCGATTTGCCGACACTGGTATATATGCCGCTGTCCAGCAAACCCGTTCGGAATCCCCACTGTGACGGCGCGTATCCACGCCGTGAACGGCGTGGGATTGCGCCTGTTCCGCCTATAACAGGCCCTCGGCAACAAGCCGTGAGCGTGTCGGGGTGATTCTGGAGTATGATTCATCTTGGAAACTGTGTCGTTGTTTGTCTGAGCTCGTCTGGACTCGTTTCGGCAAGAGTGGGTCTGTGTGTAATCAGTCCGAGCAACTCGAGTTGGAGTCTTGTGTCGAGAAGGACCTGGTCTATGCACTTGTGAGTGAGGCCCATACTAGTTCGGTGAGTATGGTGGAGACAGTTCCTCACACACGTCGCACAGACCGGGTGCTCAGATGGATGAACACCACTCTGGATACTGGGCGTGAAAATGCCGTTTATCGGCGGTAGAGATATGCCATATCCCGATATTCATAACTCTATCGTTAGGTATTAATCGTTGCATCCGCACCATCATAACAATGCGAACCTCCATTGATGAAGACCAGTCTCGGAGCGGAAAGTCACGGCGTGCAGTGCTTGCGACGACGGGAGTGGGAATTGCCGGATTAAGTGGTTGTCTCGGCGGTGGCTCGGGCAGCGCTGGTGGAGCGAGTGACGATGAGAGTCAGGAGGGAACGACGACGGGAGACGTAGACTCATCGGCCCCGTTCCGAAATCAGACGCTTCGGTTTTCCACGTGGAGCGGAACGAATGCAACGGTGTTCGAAGAAGAGATCAAGCCGCTGTACGAAGAACGAACCGGTGGCACGCTGGAAGTCGTGCCTGGGTGGTCGGAGATCCTCAGCAAGATTCGTGCTGCGCCCGCAGATTCGCCACCGTACGACCTCACGGTCACGGGTGACAAAGAACACTACTTTGGTGTGCAGAAAGACCTCTGGCAGCAGATCGATTACGACAATCTCGACAACGCTGATGTTATCAAGTCTGAACTCATGTGAGACGACCCGGTGTCGGTCCCGCTAGCGTACGGTGTAATGTGTTACGCCTATGATAAGGAGACGATCGGGTTCGAGCCAGAGTCGTGGGACGATCTGACTACGAAAGCGACCGATGTAGCCCTGCCGGGTGCATTCTTCAGTAACTCTCTGCAGATGGCATCGTTGGTCTCTGATGATATGCCGTTCGATCAGGAACTGTACGATCCTGAGGGTCACGACGCGATATTCGAGACGCTGCAGTCAATTGATGCGTCGAAGTACTACACCGGTGCCCAAGATCTCTGGACAGGAATTGGAGAGGGTGTGGCAACGCTGGGGCAGTACTTCTTCGCGTACTCGCTGAAGAAGTCTCAAACGAC
Source organism: Haloferacaceae archaeon (assembly GCA_028274825.1). GTDB lineage: Archaea > Halobacteriota > Halobacteria > Halobacteriales > Haloferacaceae > J07HR59. The sequence continues at coordinate 5,120 of JAQCMZ010000235.1, read as the reverse complement.
AGAGTCACTCGATATCGGGCTGCACGTGCCCGAACAGACGACAGGATACGTTGATGATTACCACCTCGTCCGAGGAAGCGATCGCAAGGAGATGGCAGAAGACTTCCTCGACTTTATGTTGAGCGAAGAGATACAGACTACCTACGCAGAAAACTTCAGTCTCGGGATGGCGAACCCGAACGCGGAGTATCCAGATGAGACGCTAGACAATGTTCCGCTGTCGAACGAGGAACTCCAGGACGTGTCATTCATGCAGTGGAGTGATGTTTCAGAGTACTCCGACACGCTCAGTGAGCGATTCGACGAGTTGAAATCCAACGTATGAATAATCCGCCGTCACTGTGGAGGATGACGTGACCGTTCTCGAACTGGACAACATAGAGAAGTCATTCGGTAGCCTCACAGCGGTCGACGGCGTCTCATTATCGGTCAAAGAGGGAGAACTTGTGTGTCTGCTAGGCCCATGTTGCGGGAAGTCGACAACACTTCGCACGATTGCAGGCTTCGAGAGTCCTGATACTGGAGCGGTTCTGATTAACGGGCAGGATGTGACGGGTATGTCCCCGGATGAGCGACGGTGCTCGATGGTTTTCCAAGATTGGGCCTTGTTCCCGAATAAAACAGTATTGGAAAACGTCGCATTCGGGCTGAAAATGGACGGGGTATCGACAGATCGACGGCACGAGCAGGCCCGAGAGAAGCTTGCATTGGTCGAAATGAGCGCTCACGCTGCGGATATGCCCGGACAGTTGTCCGGTGGTCAAAAACAGCGGGTTGCTCTCGCCCGGTCGTTGACCCTCGATCCCGAGTTATTGTTACTGGACGAACCGTTGTCGAATCTCGATCGGAAACTCCGTGAGTCGATGCAGTTAGAACTCAAAGAGATCCAACGCCAGACCGAGAAGACGATGGTGTACGTCACGCACGATCAGGACGAGGCGTTCACCCTGGCCGACCGAATCAGTATCCTTAATCACGGTCGAGTTATCCAAACTGGGGCACCCGCGGAGGTGTATACGGACCCAATAAATCGATTCGTCGAATCGTTTCTTGGGACGACGAATTTCCTCGAGTGCACGGTCGTCGCAACGACCGTCAGAGAGATGCCGGCCGGTGAGGCGACGGATGGTGGCTCGCGTGTGCAGTTGGACAGCCCACTCGGGGAGCCACTGTATGCCCCAGACGGAAGTAACCAGTTGTCAACTGGCGACAGTGTGACAGCGTCTATCCGCCCCGAGCAGTTGACAGTCTCGACAAATGACGGGTCACACGGCGACCAGCGGGACCGAGCAGTTCTCGCGACAGGCACTGTCCAGCGTCGGCTCCATCGCGGATCGCAGATTCGATACGAGATTGCTGTAGGTGACGCGGAGGTCGCGACAGAGCGGCGGATCAGTGACCGACTCGATGTTGAGGAGGGATCGACTGTTTCTGTTTCGTGTTCTCCAAGCGCAGTGACATACTTTGACGCCGTCGGGAGTCGATTACGATGAGTACAGCCGACATCGGGTTACGAGCGCAACTGGGACGGCTCACAGAGACGGGATCGGTGCTGATCCTTCCGTTGGTGCTGTTCGATATACTGGTATTTGTCGTGCCGTTCGGCTATCTGCTTCGGATTGGGTTGACTGAACGCTCTTCGATGGGCGCATACAAGGAAGGAACGTGGTCGCTAGACGGCTTTGGATACGTCCTCAGTTCAGACACGTTGACCGGCGCATTCGCGTTCACTCTCGGATTCGCTGTGCTCGTCACCGTGGTTTCTGTCACCGTCTCGGTGCTGTACGCGTACGCTATCTACCGGGCTGATGGATTCTTGCGCGTGACACTGCTGGTTGGCGTACTCGTGTCCATGTTTACTGCTATCGTGGTGAAATTATTTGCCGCGATCTTGGTGTTTTCGCCAAACGGCGTTGTTAATAGTAGCTTACTGGCAACCGGAGTAATCGGAGAGCCGATTTTACTGATTAATAACATGTTTGGAGCCGTGATTGGACAGTTGTATATCGTTGTTCCGTACACGATTCTCGCGGTCTCCTCGGTTCTCTCGACGGTTGACGAATCGCTGATCGAAGCAGGCCGTGACCTGGGTGCCAGTCCGATGCGGGCATTCCGCGAGATAGTGATTCCTCACACCGTGCCGGGGATATTAGTCGGCAGTGTCATCAGTTTCACCTGGAGTGTGGGCTCGTTCACTGCGCCGCTGTTACTGGGGTCGGGAGCCGAACGGACCGTTGGTGTCGCGGTGTCAGATCTTCTCCTCGAGCGGTTCGATTGGGCGGCTGCGGCGGCACTCGGCGTGCTGGTCACGGTGACAGTGTTTCTGGCACTGGCTGTGACGTACGTCGCGATCGGCCGACGACGAGGGGGTGGCGAATGACTAGCTTGGGCCGGTGGGCGTTTCGGGCCGCGTATGGAGGTGTATTCCTGTTTTTACTCGCCCCGATTGTGGTCGTCGTTGGGACGTCACTCAACGCGGCGCCGGCTATCACCTTCCCGCCCGAATCGCTGTCAACGAGGTGGTATGCGATGTTGTTGGCCGACCAGAACTGGACCCGCGCGATTCGAAACAGTCTCGCGACAGCAACTGCAACCGCGGCCTTCTCGACGGTTCTGGGCGTGACTGGAGCGTTAGGTGTCCGGCGACTCGGCGGCGGCCTGCGAACGGCAGTCTCGGGACTTGCAGTCGTCCCGCTGCTCGTCCCTGGAGTCGTGCTCGGAGTGACACTGCTCATTTTCTTCAGCGAGTTCGGTGTCCAACAGCGTCCGTGGACGATTGTGTTAGCACACTCACTGTGGGCGAGTCCGCTGACGTTTTCTGTGATGCGGGCGACATTCTCACGATTTGACTGGGACCTGCGCGACGCAGCGATGGACCTCGGGGCCAACCGAGTGCGAGCGTTCCGTGAGGTCGTCGGACCGAACATCCTCCCTGGGCTGGCCGCGGCCGCGCTGATTGCATTCGTCGTCAGCCTCCAGGAGTTCGTTATGACTCTGTTTCTTTCCGGCCGGAATAGCCGAACCGTCCCGGTAGAAGCATGGACAGCGCTTCGCAACTCTCTGGACCCGCTGGTGAGTGTTACGTCGACACTACTCGTAGTAGCGGTGCTCGGAATGATCGCGGCCGGCGCTGTCGCCGTCGGACTCGACCGGATTGTCTCGGACACGTGACTGAATTTCCGGGTAGGGTGGAGTTGTCACTGTATGATGGCGCTGACCGGTCTACCCGAGATCACCGCGGTCTCGAAACATGACGAGACGGGGCGTCAGATGCGGGCGTCGGGAGTGCAGAATGATTCAATCTCATCCCACAGTCTGTCCCGGGACTGGCGGTTCCTGGGCTCTACACCAACAAAAAAGCCACCCTACCGCTGTCTGGGTTTCAGTGAGAACAGACGGTATAGGATCAGTGAACTCTGAAGAAAGTTTGGATGGACTCGGCGGGATTTGAACCCGCGGCCTTCCCCGTGCCAGGGGGATGATCTACCGCTGATCTACGAGCCCTCAGTAAAGTACTTCCCGTCTCCTCAATATAAGAACTTCGACTCAAGAACTCCCCGCGTCCATCCTGTATGCGAGTAGTAAACCACCACAGAGACGAGTTCCAAGGCGTCGCCGTCCACGGCCGCACTGCACCAGCAGCTAACTGGGATTTGTTTAATTCGTCTCCGTGAGGAGTCGGCTGGAACCACCTTCCGAACCGGACGGTTCGTGATAGTCGGTCGCGTTACTCTAGCCCATTGAAACTCTCGACGCCCATTGAGCGATCGTGACAGGAGTCGCAATCCTCCGTTGTTGACCGACCAGCAACGGAATTGCGGTCTGTGACATCCTCCCACGACATCTCGTGGGCTTCCCACGCCTGGTGGGCTGGTTTGGGAACGTCCGTTTCCGACCCGACACGCCGACGGGTGTGCCACGCCCCCGTTACCCCTCTCCTGCGACGGACTCGGAGTTCCCTGAGTATGTGACGTCGCTTGGAGTGTCCGAGGGCTTCCTTTGTGATGAGGCAAACACCGGGTCAACTGCCAGTTTTCGGACAGTCAATCACGATGGGAGACCATCGCAATGACACATGCATATCCGATGTGTGGACAACTGAACCGTTTGATGACAGTGTGTGAGAACCGTCCGGCGATTCATCCCACGACGAAAGTCGTGGGTTTTCTCGCCTCATCTGTATAACTCCGTGATTTGAGGTTCGGTTCTGGTCGGCAATTCGTGTTGAGCGGGAGTACGAGTAGATACCACCACAATCAGTTGCGAGTTTTATCATTGGTATCCAGCTCTCAGGAATTGACGATCACAGATGCTCGCTCTCGGTGGTTATTTCGAGTTCAACATCACGGCGCGCTCCTTCAAGATCAGCGACCGCTCGCTCAACCACCTGGGTTGCTTCTCGTTGGATCAGCGTGATCAATTTGTCGACAGCATAGTCCATGGAGACGAACCGCGGGAGATCCAGCGCGTCAGACCTAGCCGATGATGGGTCGAACTGGATCTCGAATGTGACCTCACAAACAGCCTCCGCGCCGAAATCGGGTGTGAGATCGCTCATTATATCGGCTCTGTCTGCAACCGATTCGATACCCCAGTACCCTCGGGCGTTGATATCCTTGATAACACGCCAATCGATTTGTGTCGGGGCTGTCATACCCGTTACCCGGGAGCGAGCCGTATAGGTGAGTTTCCACCACGAGAACGTGAACGTGTGCTCTGTGCCGGGGCCACCGTCACCTGCACTCTGGTCGACGGTATCGAGATACTTCGAGTAGTTAGCGTACCGCTGGAAATCGGTGAGAAACTCGTAGATTCTTTCCGGGGTTTCGTATACGCATGTCCGTACAACGACTCTATCCACAGTTTTGATTCGGACGGGATATACATAAATGCCGCTCGCGAAACGTGCATTCCTCACCAGACTGTCATGAGAGAGCGGTGGTATCAGCCGCCCTCAACTCACCTCATGGACGCTCGTTTCTATCACAGTGAGACTCTGATATCGACAGAGTCGGTGCCTGGATTGAACTCAGACACCCTGTTGGAGGGGGTTGTCCTCGCGTGCACGATCCCCGCGGTCACGTGACGAACAGAACATGGCCAAACAATTCACCTGCAGG
>JAQCMZ010000209.1 GCA_028274825.1 Haloferacaceae archaeon | reverse complement strand
GGACTCAGAGTGACTTTCTCTGCAACCGTTCGCCCTCGGTGCTTGGTGTGTGATTCCCACAGTGGGGCACACTCTGTTTCCAGTGTGGGCGGACACTCGAACCGCCAGTTGTCGGGCGCTTGGCTACACTGGAGTCGTCTCCAGTGCGCCGACGCTTGCAGAGACGGTGTTTTGGAACAAACCCGGTCGGGAATTGCCGCTGTGACGGCGCGTATCCACGCCGTGAACGACGTGGGAGTGCGCCTGTTCCACCTATAACTAATATTTCAGCCAGGGGAGCAAATAGCTGTTTCACTTTTCGACTTTCAGATGTCAGCCCTAGCAGTGTGAGACGGAGAGTAATCACTGAGTGTTGTAGAGTTCTTCGACCCGGGCGAGTCGATCGACACCAGTTGGGTTGAGATCTTCCCGTATGCTGAGAAACCGGGGGAATCTGAGCGCAAATCCTGAGTCGTACTCGGTCGACTCTTGGATTTCTTCATATTCTACTTCGAGCACCATCGCCGGTTCAAGTTGCAGTTGGCGTTCATCACGGGCAATCACGTGAGTTTCGAGCCGCTCGGTAAGCGCTTTCAGTTTGTCATCAGTGTAGCCAGTAGAGAGCCGGCCGACCTCACGAAATGTGTCCTGCTCAGCGTCATAGCATCCGAGATGCAACCGCCCAAGAAGCTGACTCCGGCGACCCTCACTGTAGGTCGCGCGGGTCACAACGAGATCGAGCGGCTCCATCGTCGGCTTCAGCTTCAATAATCGCCCAACACGGCGTCCCGGGTCGTACGGGGCGTCGAGATTCTTCACCATCAGCCCCTCGTGGCCGGCTTCCAACGCCTCCTGATAGAGTGACTCTGCGGGGTCTGGCTCTGCAACCGAGACAGTGACCGCCTGGGCCCGTTCGAGCCCGGCCACGGCAAAGATCTGATCGTCGCTAGGACTCGGTTCGATTTCCCCGCTCGGGTACTGACGAGTCTCACTGCCGTGAACAGTTGCTGGTTCAGGCTTGATCTCCTGAGACACCGTGTCGAGTCTGCTGAGTCGATCGCGTAACGGCTCTTCGAGGAGTGACTTTCCGTCGTAGAGACAATCGAACAGGTGGACGATGACTGGAATCTCACCTGTCATCGCAGCAATCTCAGAGTCGCGTTTGATTCGCCGAGAGAGGTTCTGAAACGCGACCGGGTCCCGCTCCGGCCCAGTGTTGTCGATTGTCTCTGGTGTGTATCCGACGAGTTCGCCGTCGAGAATCGCCGGCCCCTCGACACCCTCCGATACGGCCTGAACAACGTCGGGAAATGCCTCGGTCACGTCCTGCAGTCGGCGGGTGTAGATCCGTGTCTCACCTCCAGCCAGGTGGATTTGCATCCGAACGCCATCGTATTTGTATTCACATAAGACGTGATTGCTGCCAGCCGCGTCTTCGATTGTCTCGGGAAGGGATTCGCCTTTCTCCGCAAGCATAACCTGCACCGGACGGAACGGCTCTACCTCTAGCGTCTGTAATCCCTCATAGCCCTGATCACGGGCCGTCTCAGCCACAGTCCGGTAATCGTTGGTAACCTGGTAGGCACGCTCCACCACTGCGGCCGCCTGGTCGGTCGAATCGAGAAACGCAACTGCGAGAGCATCACGAATCGTTCCCTCACCGATCCCCACCCGCATGTGGCCGAGTGCCGTGCGGACGACGTATCGGGCTTCGTTCGGAGTCGCATCCGCGATCAGCCCTCCGAGCGCCTGTACACGGCGATCTTGACTCCCATCTCCCTCGAATGTCGCCAACTCTCGAAGCCGATCGTGCACTCGCTCGACGGTCAACGCGTTGCTGAACAGTGTCTGCTGACCGCCATTTTCAGCCGCCCACGCGGCTGCGTCTCCGAGATCTCCCGTCTGTTTCCAGTGCTCTCGGACACCCGTTTCTGACGCACCAGTGGCCCGCACAATCGCGTCTAAAGTGAGACTCGAAGAGACACCCAACTCCGTGCGATCGTGAGCAGGTGACAGTCGACCACGGACGAGCGTGACGAGCCGGGGCAGTTCCTTGTCTCCTGCCTCTTGAAACGTCTCAGCGAGGATGTCACGTTTCTGGTTGTTAGACTCCGTGGCGGCGAGTCGATCGTACACCTCGACGAGCGCGGTGTAGTCCATTATGTGTGATACGAGCGTCGGGAGTTTGAATCGCTCGGCTGTCAGTCGCGAGAATCTGTGCTGTCTGTGATAGCGTTTCGTTTCAGACAGCTCTGCGGTCGCGTCTGCGAGTGGGCTGTTCATACGGTGATACCCACAGCCTACACCGGAATCCGTGATAATCAGATTATTTCCCGTCGTCTAGATATCGTCACGTTGTATCTGTAAGAAGGTGTTGCGGGACTTCCCAAGGGGGTAAGTCCAAAGCCCCCCACCACATACAATCATATGTGACTCTAGGTCTCAGTTACGTGGTGTGTCGAGACTGTGACCGCGTCTCCGCGGTCACTGATCTGACGGACAGTTGTATCGGATGTGGGAGCGATAGCGTCGATGAACTGTCCGGTGGTGTAGTACCCCCGTATTTTCGTCCGAGTCCAGAGTAATCTGCTAGCTCGGTCGTCTCGCGTGTGTCTTCGAGCGACGGTCGGGCGCAGTTCAGGCCAGAAAATCCCGGCAGTTATCATGGCTGACGAGCGGGTGCTCAGAGCCGGAGACTGTGTGGACAGCCGGTCACTGCGACTCCACTCACCGGTGTATTATGTGTTATCGAGATCGACCGGACACCGGTCGATGCCGAGCAACCCGTATAGCAGACAGCGCTGGAGTGACCCCTCGATGACGAGCACTGCCCCAGCGAATCCTGCTCCAATCGACGAGAATACTGGCATTGTCACCATCCCAAGCGCCTGGAGGGGAGCAAGCACGCACAACACCACTCCCACCGCGACTCGCACCTTCGCGTCTAACGGCCCCACATTGCGGTCCATACGAGACTGTGACCGTCTGTAGACGAAAACCCAGCGGTACCGTCCGAAGAATCCCGTTCAGTTCCTGTTTGTCTTCATTGCAGTTTGTTTTCGAGTGTTTAGTGAGTTATAGGTGGAACAGGCGCACTCCCACGTCGTTCACGGCGTGGATACGCGCCGTCACAGCGGCAATTCCCGACCGGGTTTGTTCCAAAACACCGTCTCTGCAAGTGTCGGCGCACTGGGGACGACCCCAGTGTAGCCGAGCGCCCGACAACTGGCGGTTCGAGTGTCCGCCCACACTGGAAACAGAGTGTGGCCCGATGTGGGAATCACACACCAACCACCGGGCAAATACTCGTAGAGAAAGTC
>JAQCMZ010000193.1 GCA_028274825.1 Haloferacaceae archaeon | reverse complement strand
TTCAAAGGCGAGGAAGACGCTCGGCCATGGCTCATCCTCTCGAACCATGAAGGCCGTCCATTCCACGGCGATCAGTATATCGCGCTCACGTTGACGTCGAAATCCTGGATGGACGGTCTGATCGACATTCCGGGTGGGAGTTGGCTTCGTGGTGGGATCCCGGATGAGAGTCGGATTGTTCCGTGGGGAGTCCAATCAATCGACCACGAGGATATCGACTTCTGGCAAGGTCGCCTTGACAGCGAGCTCGTTGACGAGGCGGTTGCTGCGCTCGCCGAAGAACTACACTAGTGGAGATCCGTTGATATTCTATTTACTCGACGGACTTCTACTAAAATCGCCGTTAGTAGATATACAGACGTACCATTACCGAGATACCGTTCGCTTGGAGGGATCACAGAGTGCGATACGCACTTCATCAGCAGAGACACTGACTATTACGACTTCTAATCCGTGTCGATCGGCTAGCTTTCGTATGCTTTCGGGAGTACCCCGGGTCGGTAGCGACAGCACCACCGCCACCCGATACAGCGTCAAGAATGTGTATGTAAAGCGGTTGCTTATCTCGTTTAGGCGCGGCATCCGGGCTGTAGCGCCCATGACTCGACTTCTTTCGCACACGGACCAGTCAACAGAACGTGCTCTGTGGCACGGAATAGCGGTCGGTCTCTTGCGCCTCATGTCTTAGTTCACGCGCTCATGGCGTAGCAGCGTTTCCATCGAGTCAACAGAGCAAGATTTTCTTCGTTGTACCCCTCGAAAGACACGTTGAACGTTGTTACGAAAGCCGTGGATCTCAACGCGGTAGCTAAGGTTTTGTCGGCGGAGTCTTTGCTTGAGATCATCGGCGTCATTGACGAGAAACACGACGTCGGAAACCTCGTGCTTCTCGAGGAGCTCGGTGAGAAATTCTCGGGCGATTGGGGGTTTATACGTCGAAAACACCCGTGAATGAAGGATTCTATTCGTTTGCGGATCGACAGCAGCGCACAGCCAGTACTGCTCGTCGTTGATCTGGATCGCTTTCTGATCGACCGCAACGCGATCCGGGGCCTCACCGCCAGCTGGCTGTATACCGGCTTTCTACACCCGTACGTGTTTAGCCCGAGATCGATTTCGGTACTCTCTCTTAGGAGCCGTTTGAGAGATATCGTAGATCGATGTAACAGGCGAGCAAGTGGATTCCTGAGGGATGGTCTCCTGACCGGAGACCATCCCGTTTCGCCTGTTTATGACTTCTTCAGAGCCTACAAAGAAAGAGATCCTCGAACGACTCACTGCGCTTGAGGAAGAAAATCAACGGCTTCGAGAAGAAAACGAACAGCTCCGTGAGGAAAACGAACGGCTCCGTGAAGAGAACAAACGGTTCAGGGCGAAGCTCCGGTGGCACGAAGGACCGCATACGCCACCGAGCAAAGAGCAATCGACCGATGATGAGTCGTCGTCCTCGTCCGGCGAGGACGACGACGAAGAACCTCGTACTGACGGCGGTACTCTCGGTCGAAAAGACGGTCACGAGCCAGAGTGGCGGTCTCCCGCTGATCCTGACGAAGAAATTGAGGTGACTCGTGACTGTTGTCCGGAATGTGGCGACCACTTCGACGAGTCGGTGGGCGTCAGCCCCCGACTCGTCGAGGAGATCCCAGATCCACAGCCACCAGAAGTCACCCAGTACAATCGCCACTACTACCAGTGTGACTCCTGCGGAACGGAGACGGTTGCGACACACCCCGACTGCCCCGATGAGGGGCAGTTCGGGGTGAATGTTATCGCTCAATCAGCACTCTCTCGGTACGATTACCGCCTTCCCTACCGGAAGATCGCGGATCGCTTCGAGCAACTACACGGACTCGAACTCTCTGGCGCATCTACATGGCACGCGACCGAGCGCGCTGCGCGCGCCGGTCGCTGCGAGTACGAGCAACTCCGTCGAGAAATCCAAAGAGCTGACGTGGTTCACATCGACGAAACAGGCGTCAAACGCGACGGTGAGCAAGCGTGGATCTGGACGTTTCGGACGACTGAACACACATTGTACGCAGTCAGAGAGAGTCGTGGGAGTGATGTTCCCGCAGAAGTCTTCGGCGAGGACTTCGCGGGAACGGTCATTTGTGACGGATGGACGGCGTACCCCGCCTTCAGCAGTAATCTTCAGCGGTGTTGGGCGCACATTCTCCGAGAGGCTGAAGACGTTGCGCAAAAACAGGCAGATGGCAAACCGATCTACCAAGCTCTTAGACAACTCTACGTCGCTCTCCAGGCTCGGCTGGAGAGCGACTTGAACCTACGCGAGCGGGCAGAACTACAGCGCGTAGCGCGCAGAGAGCTTGAGTCGCTGATTGAGCGGTCAGTTCCCGACGGACCAGTGGCAACACTGCTCGGGAAGATCGAAGGAGGACTCGACCACTGGCTCACCTTCGTCGGTGAGCCAGCGGTCTCCCCGACGAACAACGCCGCAGAGAACGCACTCCGTGAACCCGTTGTTCTCCGGAAAATCATCGGAACGCTTCGTAATGACCGAGAAATGTTCGTCCACGAGACAGTCTTGTCCCTGCTGGCGACGTGGCGCCAGCAGGGACGCAATCCTTACGACGAACTCAGGCGAGTTGTCCGCGACAACGAGATGATCTCACGGGATCAAGCTGCTCCGATTGTTGAGTCTTCAGGGTAAACACGTACCATCGCCTATCATGGCCAACGTGAGGAATTGGTTCGGGTACAGAGAGCGCCCGACGACAAGTCCTACGACTGGTGTCACAGGGTCGCCACGGCCAGCATCGTCGGTGACAACGTCTTGTTCACGGCGGCGATGCTTCCGATCGGTGACGCCGATGATCACGACCCTGCCGCCTACGCTGGTGAAGACAAGTCCTATCGAGTCGGCGGCGTCGTCCGCCGACTCGTTGAGATCGTCGAAGAACGTGCGAGCCTGCGGATCCGCCGCGTGTTCGCCGATAGGGAGTTTCACGCCGCAGATGTCGTTGCTGCGCTTGAAGAACGTGACCTCTTCTACGTGATCCCAGTCGCGCGCGATGACCGCATCAAGCGGTTCATCGCGCGCATGAACGAAGACGTCGACGGCCAGAAGCAAGTAACAACAAGAGACGAGTACGGGATCTATGGGTCAGTCAAAGACAGCGGTGGTGTCAGAAAACGAGCCGAAACGACGCTCGTCGGCCTCCCACCGGACGAAGATCATGACCAGACTCAGGTGTTTCTGACGAATCTCGACGTGAACGACGAGATTCGTCTAGATCGGCGCTCAACGCGTCGCCGGATCAAACGCTATACCCGCCGTGGCGGAATAGAGAACGCCTACGGCGGAATTAAGCAGTTCGCACCGTGGACAACCTCACGAGAGTATTCGGTGCGGTTGTTCCACTTCGGGTTCGCAATGCTGCTGTACGACATGTGGTTGCTGGTCGATCTGCTAGTTCAACGGTCGCTCGGTATTGTCGAATTCCGCACGAAACCGCGGGTGATTGCCCCGCGGTTTCGTGGCTTCCTCCGGCGGAGGCTGGTCACATTGATATAGATCCCGTTCCGTGTCTGCCCCTCGATAGAGGCATTGCTGTCCAATTGGTCATAATTCTGCCTCGAAGCAGGATCAGTTGGCCACTCACCGGAGTGAGTGGCCGCTAAGAGTAGGTCACCCAGCTCTCAAGCCGCCCGTCACTCCGCGTTCAGCCGCCGACCCGTACATAGGATTGATGTTATTCGCAACTCCAGTGAGTGGATTGTGTATAGCGATATACGATATACAAATTCTCTTAGCGCGGAATTCCTGCGCTGAGAGGCTCCAGATGCTCGAATTCTCTCAATAGGCTGAAAACACAATCTGATCATGATTACTCTGGTAATCACGACCACTTTGAGGTGTCCCGACGCTGTCGGGGAAGCACGAATGCTGTAACCGCTCACGACGACGCTGTTCCCAGGGTAGAGCCGTCAAGACTGGGTTTCCATATTTCTTGATTCAGTTACTGTGGGTCGGCGGAATGGCTGGGAATTCTACCCCGATATAGAACGAACCGGCTCTGTTGAAATCCTTAGAAAATGATATGTAACGTCTCCTCTGTGGTCAGTACAGAGAGGTCACGTATCGGTTGCTAACACTTGTAGACCAGCCAATACGAAAGGGGGAGTGTTATCAGTAGGATCACCAACGTTCCGATAATCTGGCTGTAGACATCTGGAGGAGATACCTGAGCAGCGATAGCAAATCCAAGAATGATCAGAAGGGATTCGTAGATTACAAACTGAGAACGGTGTGACAAATTCATACTGCCGATGTGTGGGGTCTACTTAATATTCGTATCGATACATTTTCACTTCCCATCGACCGGCTGTTTCAGACGATAATGTGTTTGAACAATAGAATTTCAACAGAGCGAACGAACCACTTCAATCTATATTAAACTAGAGTGCGGACTGTAGCGTATGTTCGAGGACGAACCGAACTCAAAGAGTCTGGTGGACCGTCACACCACGGGTGAAGATCGCGTCCAGTCGGTCGCTCGGCAGCTATCGGAACCGCGGACAGCAAACTGGATCGCATCTGAGGCAGACTGGTCACACGAACCCACCAAGCGCGTCCTCCAACGGCTTGTCGACGATGGCATCCTCCACCGTGACGAGAGCAGCACCCACACTACGTACTATCCTGATTACCGGCGCCAAGCGATACAGGAGGCGATGCGCCTGCGGGACAGCGGCCACACTGTCGAGGAACTTACGGACCGGCTAGCGGAGATGACGGCACAAGTCTGGGACTGGGAGGACGAATTTGACGTTGAGTCACCGAACCAGCTTCGCGGGACACTCGCCGACGAACCGCTCGACAGCGACGAGGAAGACCGTCGGCGTGAGATTGCTCGGGAGTGGGAACATCTCCAACGGCGCATCAAAACCGTCGGCTTTGTGATCCGCGAGTGGGACTTCCTTGTTCTAATGACAGAACCCGATGAGGCCAGTAGCTAACGGATGTCGGCCCACATTCTGTGGTGAGCCGACCGCTTCAGCTCAGGTGAGCGATCTGTGAAGACAGATACTCCTAGAGAGCTGTGACCGTTTCTTCTGAAACAGTTGAGGCCCCGAAGTCACCGAAATCCGTGTATGAGTTCATCGCTTTCCAAGATTTCCAGTCCACGCTCGAGTTGCTCCCGGAGCGCATCGTCGTCCCCTCGACGCAGGTGTGGCATGACAGCGCCTAGATCGATTTCTTCTGCCACCGCCAGGACATCTCGAAGGTCTGTTTCACGGCCGCTATGGAGCTTTGCCGCAACGAGAACTGCCCCGTCGATGACTCTGGCCGCCGTCGTCACCATCCCCCCGCTCACCTCCTGCTGGTGGCTGTGGCCGTACAGGTAGTCGAATGACCACTGTGCCTCAGTCTGGCGACATCCGAGACCGTTCACCAGGAGATCGAAACCGACCGGCTGTTGCGCCGTGAGCCGCTTTTCGTACTCGATCACTTCGGTGTCGTAAAACCACTCTTTGGCGTGGCTGTCAGTTTGCTTGAAACCCCGTCCTTCGAGGAATTCGGCTAAGTCCATCTTGGAGTCCGGTGCGACGACAATATCGAGGTCTGTGGAGAAGCGTGTGTTGAATGCGGAGACAGCGTAGCCACCGACAAGGACGTACTTATGCCCCGCTTGCGTGAGCTGCTTGAGCAGCTCGATGAGTGCGTCACTCCGGTTGCTGAAGCTCATCTCTGTGCCCGTTCCGTCTCACGATACGCGACGCCGAGGTCGAGGTCTTCATACATCCCGTTGAGCATTGCCAGCCCCGACTGGAACTGGGCGGAGTTCTCGTGCATGTACTCGATCGTCTCAGCTCTCGGGATCACTGGGTATCCTTCGACGTGATTTACATCGAGTGACGAGCGTGGCTCAAGGACGATCTGTAGCGACCGATTCAGCTCCTCATGGGGCTGTCGTTCGAATGCGGTGGAGAGGTTGAACGACTCGAAAAACGTCTCCCAGGCGTCGATGTCTTGCTCGTGGACGGCAAGGAACAGTGGATAGTCATCGGGGTTACGGCCGACTTGATAGCCGCCCTGGGTCCACACGTAGACGGCGTCGATCCGCGTAAACGCATACGGCCGGTCACCGAATTGCGGGATGACGTATGCCTCCTCAATCGAAGGCGGATTGACGCCGGCGCTGGCAGCTATGAGTTCGCGTGCGGCGTCCCTCACGCGCTCGTCGATGACGGAGAGGCCGTCATCATAACTGATGTAGCCTTTATTCTCGAGACGGTTCACGGCCTGTCTCACCGTCTCGTACGGCGTGTGAAGGTGTTGTGCGACACGCCGGATAGAGTCACCACTCTCGATAGCTAAGATGACCTGTGCTGCCGTGTCATCGAGAACATCGTACATTAGATAGTTACCAATATCTCGGGAATAGTAAAAATTCTTACTGGATGTCAGGATGAACAGCCCCACCCGCAGTCGAGGGCTGTACCGCCGAGAAATTTGAAGATTGACTTTCGTAGCGACGGGTCACTCTCCGGTGAGCCAACTGAGAACGCCACCATACTGATCGGTCCCGATGCGTTGGCGCAGATAGAGTAAGAGACGCTGTACACCGAGGATCATCGCGGTGAGGGCACTCAGAAAGCCGATCCCACGCTGTGTCTGTTGTACAATCTGACCGGGCCCAATCGCGGTTGTCCCAGTTGAGATATCCACGAGTGACTGAACCGGTATAACCCCGCCAAGAACAACGCTTGCTGGAATCGCTACCCCCGCAAAGAACTGCTCTACACTGAATAGGAGGGGGATAACAATCGCGTCAGTCGTTGGGACAGCCAACTGGTACTGGTAGACGACCCCTGAATGTGCGAGCCCAAAGAGCGGATAAATCGCTGTTAACCCGATGACGACCCCACCGACACCGAGTGCGGACCGAAACGGCTGTTCACCGTGATAGAGCACTCGATACGTCGCTGTATGGCGAAGGTACCTGCCCGCCCGCTTTATCGAGGTGTCCTCAGACAGCTTTCGTTTTGCCCTGACCGCTCGCAGTCGCGCTTCCTCGACGTGATGTTTCTGCGTGACTGCTTGTTTGTAGAGGCCGTGATCCATCTGAAGACTGTGGATCTTCCAGTGCGTCCAAGCCGCCTTCGATAGGGGCTCCTCGTCAGTAGATGCGTCAATGGCTGCGTCGTATACCGTCTGTGGCCCAAACGAGGTCTCTGTGTTGAGATGGACATCGACACACGTGGTTTCGTACAGTCCGGCTCCCTCGAGGTTCGCTCCTCGCAGGTCGGCTCCGTCCAACCGACCGTGTTCGAGATCAGCATCTGAGAGATCCGCCTCGCGACAATCAGCCTCCGAGAAATCCGCGTATGCGGCGTCGACTTCGCTGAGGTCACAGCCACGAAGCGTCGATCCCGACAGGTCTGCGTCCTTGAGACGGGCTCCACTCAGATTTGTTCGCTTGAGGCTCTGGTTGCTGAGATCTGCTTCCGTGAGATCCACGTTTGAGAGGTTAGCATCTGTAAGATCTACGTCGGTGAAATATGACCCAGCAAATGTGCTGCCGGTGAGTTCAACACCTGTGAGGTCTGTCTCTGGAAGATCAAGATCAACCATCTCAACATGGAGATCTCCTCCTTCAGCTCGTGTGTCTCTCAATGAGAGCATGCTCTCAGCACCGAACGTAGCGCCGGCAATTCGGATCTCACCACCGTTGAGGAACTCTGTGTTGTGAACTACGACCCCGCCATGTTCAAACTGAGATT
Organism: Haloferacaceae archaeon; assembly: GCA_028274825.1. Lineage (GTDB taxonomy): Archaea > Halobacteriota > Halobacteria > Halobacteriales > Haloferacaceae > J07HR59. Next base: position 570 of record JAQCMZ010000193.1, on the reverse strand, counting down.
CCCAAAATGAGAGGCCACTCTGCTCATTGAACGCTGCGCCCACCAACGAGACACCAGCGCTCCCTTGGAATCTCGTATAGTCGAACGATATCTCGACAGGTCCGTCAAACCGGACACGGTCAAATGACACCCCTCTGTCGCCACCGACTCTCGCTTCGTTGAAGCTGATAGTGGTGCTTCCCCGGAACGACATGTCCTCAAATGAGAGGTTCCCCCCCTCAGAGAATTCTGCCGCGGTAAACAGCACGTCTACATCTCCCGTGAATTCCGTGCTAGCGAACGATAACTCCGCCCCGTCACCGAATCTCGCACCCCTAAATGCTATTTCACCGGGACCATCCCCACCAGATCCGTCGGCTGCCACACGCGATCTCTGGAAATACACCGGATGGTTGATCACCGCCTCGTCCGCCTGAATCCCGCCAGCGATGACAGTGTTGTCGAGCCGAATCGGATACTCGTTACCGGCGTCAAGTGTCTCCCCCTGAATGTCGAGCTGGGCGAACGTCGCTCCAATAAACTGCTTTTTTCGTCGTGCCTGTGTGGCATCCGATATCGCACCACTCTCGT
>JAQCMZ010000186.1 GCA_028274825.1 Haloferacaceae archaeon | reverse complement strand
CCACGAGGCGGCGTCGTTGTGCTGGATTGATTCAACGTGGGTCGAATCGATAGAGTAGGTGGAGTCGAGCAGGCCGCGGGCGTCGGCCTGCTCGACGAGTCTGTCGAAGACATCGCCAACGACGTGTTCAAGATCAGTGAGAAACCGGCCAATGGTGTCTCTAGATGGCGGTTTGCCGAGTCCGCAGTAGTACCAGACAAGGCTGTGTTGGAGTTCTCGTGTGACTGGACGAGTACCGTAGACGTTCTCATAGTAGCAGTGCAGAAAGCAACTGAAGAGGTCTGGAGGCTTGTGAACTCGTGTTCGCCCCCGGCGAGCGGGGGCGAACACTTCGTACTCCAGTAGAAACTCAAAGTCGAGATGTTCAAACAGCGGAACCGTCTCGGTAGCCGCTGCATTCAAGAACTCGTTGACCGAAGCTTCGTTTTGCAGGGCTTTGGAGCTTGTAGACATAGTCTCCAAACCCTGCTGCTTCGCACGTGACGCTTTCTATGACAGGCTCGTCGGGTAGCAACTCGTTCGCACCGATTGGCGGGATTCGAGATGACGTGAGTGACTGCTGTGAAGCTGTAGCGGTCGTGGAGTCGGCAGGGCCGAATACGGAAATAATCGCGTGAGTCGGTCTATGACAGGCTGCTGAGATAGATGCGTGACCACACTGGCGTCGACACAGGTCGCTGTACTGTGCGGCCGTGAGACGAACACCCGTATTGGCGCGGTCACGGGGTCAGGGTCGGGTTTTTATTCACGCACCGGGAAATACAGATCATGACCGAGCACAGACACGAGTCAGGGTTCAAAGACCGGACTCGACTGGCCGAGGCACGCGAGCAGTTGCTTGCCGCGGTTGAGTTACACGGGCGGCAAGCGCGGATTTCCGTTCCTGACGCCGACGGACGGACGGTCGCCGAAGAACTGACGGCACCGAATCCCGTTCCGGGCTACGACCGGGCGGCTGTGGACGGATTTGCCGTCCGGGCGGAGGATTCGTTTGGTGCCTCAGACCGATCACCGGCGATCCTCGAGGAAGAGCCGCGTGGTGGAGACATTCCGAGCCAGTTGTCTCCCGGCAGGGCCGCGCGCGTTCACACGGGGAGTGACATGCCAGAGGGAGCGAACGCGGTCGTGATGATCGAACAAATAGAGACAATCAGCTCGGAAGTAGAGGTGTTCGATGCCGTTGCCGAGGGAGAAAACGTCGGCGAGGCCGGTGAAGACGTTACGGCCGGCCAGACACTGTACGAGAGAGGGCATCGTCTTCGCCCGTCGGATCTCGGATTATTGAAGTCGACTGGTATCCGGTCCGTTCCCGTGTTCGAACAGCCAACTGTCGGAGTGATTCCCACCGGAGAGGAGTTAGTGCAGTCGAACCCGGCGCCCGGTGAAATCATCGAAACGAACGGTCTCACCGTTTCCCAGCTCGTCAAACGGTGGGGTGGAACGGCGACGTATCGCGATGTCGTGACCGATAAGAAGTCTGCCTTGCGGGCGGCAATCGAGCGTGATCAAACGAAAGATCTCATCGTCACGACTGGGGGATCGTCGGTCGGAGAGCGGGACCTTCTCCCAGAGGTCGTCTCAGAGATTGGTGAGATACTCGTCCACAACGTCGCGTTGAAGCCAGGCCATCCGGTCTGTCTGGGGCAAGTCGGCGAGACGCCGGTTATCAGTCTTCCCGGATATCCGGTCGCGTGTATCGTGAACGCCTTCCAGTTTCTCAGGCCGGCTCTGAAGCGCGCGGGTGGAATGCCACTCGACCCGCATCCGACCAGCGAGGCGACGCTGGCCCGAAAGATATCGAGCGATCCCGGTGAGCGGACGTTCGTCCGGGTGCAGTTGGACGAAACCGACGATGGACTTCGAGCCACACCGACCCGGGCTAGTGGGTCAGGCGTTCTCTCGAGTGTCGCGCTGGCGGACGGATGGGTAGTCGTGCCAGAGTCCCGCGAGGGATACGGCACGGACGAAGCGGTGACAGTCGAAATCTGGGAGCCGAGCCAATGAGTGACCGGCGTGAATTTCGCGATCTGGTCGAACCGGAGAAAGCCCGGGAGGCAATCGCCTCACTCGAGATCGCCCCCGAAGCTGAGACGATACCCCTCTCTGAGGCTCGCGAACGGGTGCTCGCAGAGCGTGTCGATGCACAACTCGACGTCCCGGGCTTTGACAGAGCATCAATGGACGGGTACGCCGTTCAGGCGCGAGATACGTTCGGAGCCGACGAGTCTGACCCGATCATGCTGGATATCACGGGCGCAGTCCACGCCGGGGCTGAGCCGACTGTGACGGTCGCATCTGGCGTCTGTGCCGAGATATCGACAGGTGCGGTGTTGCCTGACGGGGCAGACGCGGTGGTGGTGGTCGAACGGACGGACGAACTGGAGGGCGGACTGGAAGTCCGGACATCAGTCGCACCCGGTGACAACGTGATGTTCGCGGGAGCAGACATCGCGTCCGGAGCGCGCGCGCTCGGACCCGGAACCGAACTAACGGCTCGTGATATCGGATTACTGTCGGCGCTGGGGTGTGAAGAAGTGACCGTCCAGAGGCAGCCTCGAGTCGGGATTGTGTCGACGGGAGACGAATTGGTTCGGCCCGGTGGGTCACTCGATCACGGCCGGGGAGAGATTTATGACGTGAACTCCGCGACGATCGCGGCTGGTGTCGAAGAGGCAGGCGGGGAAACCGTGTTGTATCCGCACGCTGGCGACGACTACGACGAGATGGAGCGGCTCCTCAGCCAGGCGGCCGACGAGTGTGATCTCGTGCTTTCGTCGGGATCTACGTCTGCCAGCGCGGTGGATGTTATCTATCGCGTGATCGAGCGACGCGGGGATCTACTCATCCACGGAGTCGCCGTGAAACCCGGGAAACCGATGCTGATTGGCCGTCTCGACCAGAACGACAGCGCAGGCCAGTCTGGAGACTCCGCGTATATCGGGCTGCCCGGCTATCCAGTCTCGGCACTGACTATCTTCCGGACGTTTGTCGCACCCGCTATCAGGAGTGCAGCGGGTCGCTCTGAGCCCCGAACCGCCACAATCGACGGGCAGATGGCGGTCGAAGAGCGCTACGACCAGGGTCGAATGCGGCTGATGCCCGTCGGATTGCTCGAAAACACCGACGGAGAGACGCTCGTGTACCCTGTCGATAAGGGATCCGGTGCCACGACGAGTCTCGTTGACGCCGATGGGGTCGTGACGGTCGATCCGGATACGTCGTATCTGGCGAACGGTGAAGACGTCACTGTGACGCTGTTTTCCCCGGCGGTGCGACCCCCGACACTGCTCGGCGTCGGCGAAGACGATCCAGCATTGAACCGATTTCTCGATCAGGTGGACCAGCCGCGATATCTCTCGGTGGGATCCCGAGAGAGTCTCCGGCGACTTCGGAACGGTCTGCCCGACGTGGCAGTCACTGCAGGGCCTGTCAAACGAGATGTCGAAGCGACCGTTCTCGGCGGTTGGGAGCGTGAGTGGGGACTGCTCGTTCCAGACGGAAATCCCGAGTCGGTCACGAGTCTCGCCGATCTCGTCGATCGAGACCTCCGGTTCGTCAATCGAACAACCGACTCCGGGCTTCGGACGAGTCTCGCAAACGCAGTCGCAGGGGTAGCCGAGAAACGGGGAGTTGACCGACACGATCTCGTCAAGGCGATTGACGGGTTCGAGTTCGCGGTCCGGGCCTACGAGAGCCCCGCTCGAAAGGTTCTGAGTGGTGATGCAGACGTTGGATTGGGGCTCCGCACCACTGCGGCCGAGCTCGGACTCGGATTCGTCTCGCTCGGAACACAATCTGTCCGTGTCAGGGCAAATCCCGACCGGACTGAAAAAGACGGCGTGCGCGAACTCGAATCTGCTGTCACCGATGTCGAGGAGACTCTCGCGGAGATGCCTGGATATCAACCACGGCCACAGTAACGCTCAGTTCGGGATAAACTACGGCTGTGTGTGCTGTCTCAGGCTTATAGGCTGAACAGGCGCACTCCCAGGCCGTTCACGGCGTGGATACGCGCCGTCACAGCGCCAATTGCGGACTATGTTTGCTCCACACTGTCGTCTGTATGAGCGTCGGCGCACTGGGGACGACCCCAGTGTAGCCGAGCGCCCAACAGCGGTTCGAGTGTCCGCCCACACTGGAAACAGGGCAGGGTGTGGCCCGATGTGGGAATTACATCACACACCAACCACCGGGGGCGAACAGTTGCAGAGGAAGTCACTCCGAGTCTGTCGCAGTCTGCCGGACTCCCCGTGGCCAACACAACACGGGGAATCCGAATACGACAGAGGAGACGAGTCCCGGGGTGGCCTGGCCACTCCCAAGAGACTGCCCGTCGACCGGTTACACACCGATTCCAACGGTGTGCTGGCTTGGCAGTCTATAACCCTGACACTCCCAATTCAGCGGTGCAGTGGCGTGGGATTCGGCCGCGGTCACGCGGAGG
>JAQCMZ010000145.1 GCA_028274825.1 Haloferacaceae archaeon | reverse complement strand
GGCATCTCGTCAGTTAAACCATCCGTTCGACACGTCGAACGTGGTTCATGTAGGGGTTGTCGGATTCATCCCCGCCGTGAACGGCGGGGCTTTCTCCTCGCACCGCCGTAAGCACACGGTGACAGGATATGTCGAGAACGCGGATGGTGTCGCAACGACGACACAGATCAGCGTGTATAGGCCAACCCAACCCGCGTTGCCAGGTAAGCAGCTCGCGTCAATTGCAGAGCTGGTTCAGGCACTACTCGCTGGTGATCTCCAGGGACGAGCGTTCGGCCGGCGGATCGCTACGGCTGCGAGTGACCGACAGCGGGCAGATGTCGCAGCCGACCACCAGGCGCAGTTAGAACAGCAATTAACTGAGACGCTCGCAGAGCCGCCGAGCCGAGCGCATGATGCGCGACTGCGTCACATTCAACGGCTCTCTAGCGAGCAAGCAGCCGTTGTCTGCTCGCTACCTCCAGCTGTTCGGGCGGAACGTGGGCTCAACGAGCAGGAGGTCGAATCGCTCAACGATCGGTCGCGAGCGTTCGGGCCTCCAGTCGGCGACACTACAGAGCGGCCAGTCACAGTCGATCGACCACCCCAGGCTGACCAGCCGAATGAGGCTGAACGGCCCGAGGTGAGCGACCGTGAGGCTCGGCCGCGGGAAGGGCCGCCGCAGGGCCCACCAGAGCGAGACGGCGGCGATGGTGAGCGCGGACCGCCCGGGCAGTCGGCAAACGGCAACGCTGGCGGGGCCGAGAAAAATGACGGTCAGGCAAATGAGTCCGGGGGCTCAGATAACAGCCGCGGTCAGGGGAGCGGATCTAGCGGGTCAAACAACAGCCGCGGCCAGGAGAGTGGGAACAACAGCCTCGTGAACAGTGGTGGCGGTTCGGGACGATCCTGACGTTCGAAACTAGGTGACAGTCTATCGCGCCCACAGGTTGGCGAGGCAACCGCTTCGGAGCGCCACCGCGGGAGACCGCTGTCGATAATCCACTCCCCGATACTCCGAGTTGTATCCAAGCGGCGAATTCCTCTCTTCGCATGATATAACACCGGTGCTCAGGAATCATAGCTCGTGACAGACGAGCTTCTCCTCACCAACGACGACGGAATTGATGCAACCGGGCTCGGAGCCCTCGAAGATGCGTTAATCGACGATTACTCCGTGACGGTCGTCGCCCCCTCAAGCAACCAGTCAGGGGTCGGCGGTGAGCGGTCGTGGTGGGAGACGACTGTCGAGTTTCGCGAGACAGAACTCGGATACGCCGTCGACGGGACGCCGGCCGACTGTGTGGCTGTTGCGGTGACGGCACTCGGTATGGACCCAGATCTCGTCGTCTCAGGCTGCAATCACGGCCCCAATATCGGCTCACACATCATCGGCCGGTCAGGGACTGTCGGAGCAGCCATGGAAGCAGCCCATCTTGATCTGCCCGGGATCGCGGTGTCGCTGTACGATCGGACTGAATTACCGTTTCCCCAGAACGATACTCGTGAGGATTTTCATCACGCAGCCGAGTTCACGCATCATCTCGTCGGTCGGCGCCTGACAGACGGCCCCATCGCTGGAGAGGATGTCCTCAACGTGAACGTTCCCGCTCCCCGTGACGCTGCCGACCCCGCAGTCAGAGTTACTGAACCCGCGACTGGGTTCAAAATCGTGGAGCGTGATCCCGAGAATGACGGAATCGAGGCGCGCGGAGAGGCCGGTATGGAGTTGCGCGATCGCTTCTGGCGGCAATTCCTCGATATGGAGATTCCAGACGAGATCGGAACGGACCGCCGGGCGACTGTCGACGGCGAAATTAGTGTTTCTCCCTTATCGGTCTCGCGGTCGTCACTAAATGGGCAGATTGGCGAGACACTCCAGTCACCACTGGAGCCGCGTTCCTGACTGTCGATCGTCTCGAGAGGTCTTCAGGATCGAAACTCTGGCGGTGATACGGATGGACAGGCTGTCGGGGCGACTGTCCCGGGGGTGACCCCGGGGTAGGCTCACACAAGAACACAGAAGAGACTCACCGCGTCAGCCGTGGAGTGGTGACCCGCAGATACAAACCGAGCAATGCCGAAACACGCACAAATGAAGGTACGAGGCACGCGGGAGTGTCAGGACTGCGGGACCCGGTGGTCGTACTACGACACCGGTGACGTCGCGTGTCCCGGCTGTGACAGCCTCCGCAGCGTCGGTGTCGACAAGCGGACACAACACACTGACACGCCGACAGAACTCGATCTCACGGCTCACAAGGCCGCAATCGGTGACGCTGAAGGGATTCCTCGTGACTTAGTCCGTGATCTCAAGACGGATCTCCGCGAGTATCTCCGTAAGCGGGGATTCATCGACGAGGGCCATCTCCAGCCGCCAAGTGATACGTATCTCGTGGCTCGCGAACTGTTAGAGGCTGTCGACGTCTACCATCGGACACGGGTGCCGACAGATACTGAGCAACTGTACGTGCTGAATCTGCTCAAAGGTGCCGACGAAGACCGCCGTCCGGCTCCTTCGGAAGTCCCCGAGAGTCTCTATCCAGCGAGAGGGCTCGCAGTCGCCAGAACAATCGAATTGTTCCGAGAGGATCTCACTGACTATCTCGAAGACAACCCGAACCAGGAAGCCAGAGAAATCTCCGGTCGGCTTCGAGAGCGAGCCAAGCGGATCGACGCGCTACAAGGCACCGTAGATCCGGTCGCAGCCGAAAAGCTGGTTCGGGCCACTCGCGATCTCGTCGCTAATCTCGAGGAAGTTGCTGATATCCCAATCGAGAGTATTCGGAACTGTCTTTCCACGGCAGAAAAGTGAACCCTGAGTTTCTCACGGAGACGCGCGGCCGACTCAGTACAGCGTGTACTCGTCGGTAAGCTCGTCAACGCGGCTACGAACCTCGCGAATAACCTGGTCGTCATCGTAGTTGTCGACGACGCGGTAGATCAGGTCACCGACTTCGCGAATTGCATCGGTATCGAAGCCGCGAGTCGTGAGCGCGGCGGTCCCGACACGGATCCCGGACGGATCGAACGGCGACCGAGTTTCTCCGGGGACCGTATTCCCGTTCAGAATAATTCCGGCTTCCGCCAGCGCTTCGTCAGCAGTCCCGCCGGACAGATCCGGGTGAGAGTCTCGGAGATCGGCGAGAACGAGGTGGTTGTCAGTGCCGCCAGAGACGAGTGAGAGGCCGTGATCTTGGAGTGTCTTGGCCAACACGTCGGCGTTTTCCACCACCTGCTCGGCGTAGGTGACGAACTCGGGTTGCAGAGCTTCTTTGAATCCGACGGCTTTGCCGGCAATATTGTGCATCAGGGGGCCGCCCTGTCCGCCGGGAAACACCGCCGTGTCGATTTTGTCTGCGTACTCGTCTTTGCACATGATGATCCCGCCCCGGCCGGCACGAACAGTCTTGTGAGTCGACCCGGTGACGAAGTCAGCCACCCCGACCGGCGAGGAGTGAACACCGGCAGCGACGAGTCCGGTAATGTGGGCGATATCCGAGAGATGATACGCATCGGTCGCGTCAGCCGCTTCCTGGATGCGTTCCCACTCGACTTCTCGCGGATACGCTGAGTAGCCCGAGACGATGACATCGGGATTGAACGATTCGGCCATTTCTCTGAGGCCCTCGTAATCGAGGTATCCTGTCTCGGGGTCGACGTGGTACTGTTCAACCTCGTACAGTTGTCCGGCAAAGTTGGCCTTGTGACCGTGCGAGAGGTGGCCACCGTGGTTGAGATCAAGCGAGAGGATTTTGTCACCCGGTTCGAGCATCGCCCCGTAGACGGCCTGATTCGCCTGTGTGCCGGAGTGTGGCTGGACGTTCACGTGGTCGGCGCCCCACAACTGTTTGGCCCGATCGATCGCGAGCGACTCGACTTCGTCTGCGTGCTCACAGCCGGCGTAGTATCGCTCTCCGGGATACCCTTCAGCGTATTTGTTCGTCAGCGCGCTTCCCTGCGCGCCAATCACTGCTCGGCTGGCGTGGTTTTCGCTGGCGATCATCGACAGTGTGTCACGCTGGCGGTCGACCTCCGCCTCGAGTGCGTCGGCAACTTTCGGATCTACTTTTCGGACGCGATTGTGCTCCATATGGCTATTACGAAACCACATGGAATAAATCCTGCCCGTTCGGCTGTGCTTGCCCACACCGACACCGATACGCGCCAGAAGAGGCACGAATAATTTCCCCTCTAACAGACTTTCGGGTTTGCCGACACATGTAAATCGGCCGTCTCTGTACATCCGACTGAATGCTCTCTGTCGAGTGGACCGCAAACGGGGTCCGCGCCACCGATGCCGCCGAGCGGGAGACCACGATCTTCGGTGACATGACACCACTCTCAGAGGGACCGACGCTGGACCGGCCAGTCGATCAAGTCGTTCACGCGTCGGCCGGCCGTCTTCGGTTTCCCACCGGGAGTGTCGTTGTCGACTCGCTCGACACTGAGAAGACGTATCGTCTGTGTGGTGATGCAACTGTACTGTCTCTCCCCGAGTGTGCTTATCGACTCAGCGTCGACGGTCCCGTACTGACATACCTTCGGGTCAACGGCACACTCACGATTACACGGCAGGCCCACGGCGCAGTTGAGGTCGAATCCCCGACACAGCGGCAGGTCACACTGGGATTTCACAGCCACGCTGGTTCCCCTCGCGAACAGATAACTGTCACACGGACGCCGGAAGGACTCGCGAAGGCGCTCACAGCGTTCGGAGACGGACACCAGACCAGGAGTCCAGACCGCTCGTTACCGTCACTGCGAGAACATCCTCCGACAGTCACCTTCGTCGACGAACAGTCGGCTGCCAATCAGTTCTCACGAGAGTCTGAGATTGAACTCGTCGTGCCGCCCGAACTGTCGTATCTGACGACCGCAGCATCGCTCGTGTACTACCTGGGGGCGGCGGTCAGGACTCAACCAGGCGTCACGCCACGTCTCGAGGGGCACACAGACGTCGAGTTTGCCTCCGGCCCTGGATTCGAGACGTGCATCGCAGAGCAACTCCGACAGGTCGTTCACCTGGATAGCCTCGTTCGTAGTGCCGGCCCGCACGGAACTGACGTGGTCGAACTCGACGCACTCAACCACCTGGATATCGACCCCGACCGATTGTACGCTGCGTCAATGGCCGACCGATTGTCGAGTTACCAGCAAACCGACTACGAGGCTATCACAGACCAGCTCCCTCCGTGGAATCTCTCGATGTACGTGCAGCCGGAGTACGAATACGTGGCATCGTTACCGTATTTTCTGGCAGATCTGCCACAACTCCATCTGCCACGGGCCGAACCCCTGCAGGGGAAAGAGCGGCTCTCGCGCAGTCTCGAAGACTTCTATCGAGGCACTCACGAGTCGGTCGCGGCCGAATTACAACACCCGGATCTCAGCTCGGCCCACTGGCACGGCTGGTTAGCACAGACGCTACCAATCGACGTGTTTCGCTCGCTGCCAGCAGCCTATCGGAATCGGGCACGGTATCTTGAGCGGTCGAGCGAGCCGATCTCAGTCGTCTGTGTCGTCAATGATAAACGCATGAGCAAGGAAGCAGGGAATGCATCTGAACTCTACCGCTCGCGAGCCGAAGAACTCAACATGCGATACAGCCACCGCGAAAACGTCAGTAGAGCCCAGCTCAAACGCGTCTTCGAGAAGACCCACGATCTCGTCCACTTTATCGGTCACTGTGAGCCGTCGGGACTCGTCTGTCGTGACGGGACTCTCGCCGCCTCCGAACTCGACGTGTCGAACGCGCAGTCGTTTTTCTTGAACGCGTGTGGCTCAGTCCGGGAGGGGATCGACCTCGTCAGGAACGGCAGCGTCGCCGGGGGTGTGACCGTCAACAGTGTGCTCGATGAGAGTGCGACGACTGTGGGCACTGATTTCGGTCGGCTCCTCATCCACGGGTTCGAGATTGAGCGAGCGATCACACTGGCTCGCCGGCAGGTTATGGCTGGAAAAGACTACATGGTCATCGGAGACGGCACTCACTCACTGATGCAAGCCCGAGATCTCACTACAGGCTACCAGATTATCGACTCCAGAGACGACGGGAGATATGACGTGGCTCACAGAGCCTGTATGCTCGGGTCGTCTGGCGCGACCTGGCAGTCACAGCTCCAATCGGACGGCCGGTCGAGTCTCTGTGGCTCTACGCAAACGTTCGAGATTAGCGAGACAGAACTCATGGCCTTCCTGTCGAAAGGTGATGGCGACCACCCGATCGTGTTCGACGGGCAGTTGACGTGGCGGAGCGACCTCTCCGAGCGACTGACGGAGTGATCAGAGGAGTCGAATTACCGATCCCCGGCAACGGAAAATGCAGATTACCACAAGAATCTCTCACCTCGCCGGTGGTGGCTGGACGGGTTCTCGTTCCGACGGGTGGCGAGTCGAACTTCTCTACAGAGTGTCCGAGCCAGAGCGCATGCGCCAGTCAGAGCAGTGTTGAGATTGCCAGCAGCCGAACTGGCGGTCGATCGACTTACGCAACCTGCTCGAGAGCATAATCGAATCCCTCCGGTTCGTGGCTCACAGAGCGAATACTCACACGGGTCAGCTTCCCGCAAGTTCACTCGTGAGCGTGCAAGTGGAGTAGCAGACCACAGTCCCGCGCAGTGAGTGTCACCGCCAAGTGAGTCGGCTGGACGAGTGGGACCCTGCATCAGGAGCGACTGACACTCGCCCCGCCAGTCCAGCAGCGATGGCCTGACTAGATGAGTATATGCATCATTCCTCAAACAATAACTATCACGCGCTCTCTCCCGCGACTACGGTCGTGGGCTTTCAGGATGTTTCTGCTGTGAGTACTCTCGGGGTCTCACTGTCAGGTTGTCCGCCAGGCTCGGTCAACTGGACCACAATGGGTCGAGACGAAAGCCTACAAGATCGGTCTCAGGAACCCGGTGACCCCTCCTGGCATGCTTGCTCACCGCCGCTTTAAGCGACTCGGTGAGCGATGAGCACCACACCCGAGACAGAGGCGTGAAAGTCAGCGGCCAACCCGCTGGCGTGGAGTGTCTCACTGTCACAGCAGCGGAGTGAAAGCCTTCTGACATCCATGGCGTTACACCGGAAAAATATGTTATTCGAGATACAGCTTAATCACGGGTATACGTGTTTCTGCCGGCAAATTTTGGGTTAAAACCGGACTCATCTCGCCAATTTTAAATACACCCCAGAATATTGTGTTAATTGTCATGGAGCCTAATTTACTCGAAAATTCGATTGAGGAAATCGTCGATTCAGTGTTCGCAGAGACGGATGGTGATTTGTTGGTAGTAGACCCGTCGGCGCGAACAATCAAGTCGGTTGTTCAGTCAGGGATCGACGCCGCAGATCTTCCGAACCTGCAGATGCTGGCTCGAGAGTCAGTTCTCAAGGAGGCTATGAATGACTTCCTGATCGCCTCACGAGCCGCCGATCTCATCAACACAGAGGACCTCACACTCCGGATTCTCACAGACGGGGCCGACAACTCGCTGCTGGCGTCGGACACAGCCGTGACAGCACTCGTCGGAGCGGGTGACGCCGTCGCCGCGATGACATCAGAAGATGACGAATTCGTGTCGACAGTGTACGAAGAGTACTCTAAGAGATTCGGGGCCGCAGAAATGTACAGTCTCCGGACCCCCGCGATCAGCCAGGTCCGGGACACTCTCTCGGACGATATCGGCAGTGACACACGCGAAGACTTCGATTCCGTCATGGCGTCTATGGAGACGGCTCGAGGTAACGGTCAGGGGCTCGACGAGGTGACCGTCTCGCTTCTCGTGGCTGCTCGCAACGAGGAACTGTTGTACGATATCTCCAAGTGGGGCGAAGATATCGGTATCGCCTCGAAGGCGACCTTCTCGCGCACGAAAACCCGGCTCGAAGATGTCGATCTGATCGACACAGAGAAAGTGCCTATCGACGTTGGCCGTCCGCGTCTCCGTCTGAAACTGGGCGATGAACGACTCACAAACGCGAGTACTGACGACCTCGCCGGCGTCACGAGCTCCATTCTCGCTTGAAGACCACTCGCTAGAAATCACGTTTCCTCCGGTGAGTGAACCGCCTCGGGGTCAAGTCCCGAGGCACTCGGCCTGTTTCGCCTGCAGATAGCCCGCGAGTGGCATCTGACTTCTGCTCTGCTCGGGTCAGATTTCGTCTATCTGTTTTTGTTCCCTTCTGTTTCAGGGTGTTATAGAACGATTCACACACCTCAGGAGCTTCCAGAACCCCGGCGTCTGAGAGAGAAAACATGGTGCCGCCATTCAAAAGCAGCAATAGCAGTCCTCTCGACCGATGTCAGAAACCCATGCCAACCGTTCTATGACACCCTTTTCTGTTTGGTTTTCTGCCGGTCGGGACCAGCCGGAGTCACGAGTTCGCAGCGTCCGGTCATTCGGCTGGTAATGTGTTCATTGTGTGTCTTCGTTTCGAGGGGCGATCCGGCTTTAATCCGAGACGAACGACGGGGTTCAGCTAGGGCGTTGGGTTTTTCGCTAGTCCCATCGTCCGTATCCGCATGGATGTCGCACTCGTGGGAGAGGGGCCTGCTGCAGAAGAAATCGATACAGCATTGGGCGATCTCGATGTGAACGTCATGTCGGTGGATTCAGACCAACTCGACGGATTCGATACCGGAGTGATTGTTGCCACTACCGGCGACCGGGTTTTCCGAACAGCTGATTCCGCTCTCGACCGGTGGATCGGAGTCGAAGTGGGTGGAATCGGCGGTCATCCGATAGCTAATATCGATGCGTCTGTCACGGTATTCGGCGACACCTGTTATCGGTGTCTGTCACACCGGGTGGCTGCTGGTGAAACGGAGACTATCGACCAGCCGAGCGGCGTCCGTTCAGCAGTGCGTTTGGCCGGCGCTACGGCTGGCCGTCGATTCGTCCAGTTATTAGCCGGAGACCCGGTGGGCGATACGGTAACAGAGGTCCCCGGTACTCAACGGACGCTGTTGCCCGTCCCGAACTGTGAGTGCGATCCCGGCCGCGACAGAGACGTCTCACTTGAGTACGAGCCAGTCAGTCTTGAAAAGGCGGTCGCTGCCGGTGAAAGAGCAATCGACGACCGGGTCGGCCCCATTACCCAGGTTGGTGAACGAGAGTCGTTTCCGGTGCCGTATTACGTGGCTGCGACGGCCGATACAGAGGAATTCAGCGATCACCGCGCTGCAGAGTTCGCTGGCGGCGCCGATGCGGACTGGAATACTGGCTTCATGAAGGCTCTCGGTGAGGGTCTGGAACGGTACGCCGCCGGTGTGTATCGCGACCCGGGATTCCGACAGGCGTCTCTTGAGGAACTCCCGAACCCGGTGGAGCCATCGCGATTCGTCACGCCACAAGAGTGGTCTGGATCTGGATCGGGATCGAGATCGGAGTCGAGATTAGGCTCAGAATCAGGATCACTGCAGGCCTCTTCTCAGATTCCGTGGGTGAGCGGGATCCATCTCGAGTCGGGAGAGCCTGTCCAGTTGCCGGGAGAGTTCGTCCACTATCCGCCCCCGGAACGGCGCTTCAAACCGGCGATCACGACCGGGCTCGGCCTGGGGAGTTCGACTGTCGAGGCAGCGCTTTCGGGATTGTACGAGGTGATCGAGCGTGACGCCACGATGATCGCCTGGTATTCCACGTTCGAGCCGCTCGGTCTCGAGATTGACGACGACGGATTTGAAACACTCTGTAAACGAGCCCGAGCCGAGGGGCTGTCAGTCTCACCAGTCTTGGTGACGGCCGACGTGGACGTGCCCGTCGTGGCAGTTGGTGTCTCCGGTGAAGACGGCGAATCGACGGGAGACTCAGACGGAGAACCCAATTGGCTGCGATTCGCGGCGGGGTCGGGGGCGGCTCTGGACCCGGTCGTCGCCGCCCGGTCGGCGCTGTCGGAAGCGCTGCAAAACTGGATGGAACTACGGGCCATGGGTCCAGAGCAAGCCGCCGAAGAGGGTGGAGCGATCTCGTATCACGCGGAATATCCTCCGGAAACACAGGATTTCTTTGCCCCATCGGGGTCGATCCCGGCTGCAGGGCTCGGCACACCAGAACGCACGGGACGCGAGGAGTTAGACACTCTCGTCGAGCGGGTGGTCGACGCCGGACTCGATCCGTACCTGTCCCGGATAACGACCCGAGACGTGGCAGCCCTCGGGTTCGAAGCCGTCAGAGTCGTCGCTCCAACGGCACAACCCCTGTTCACGGGTGACCCGTTCTTTGGCGCCCGAGCGACTGATGTCCCCCAGTCGATGGGATTTGAATCTCGCCACGATCGTGCGTATCATCCCTTCCCCTGAGCGCTCTCAGGTCGTCAGCTATCCCGTGTCACGTCGAGGGAATTCTGCACCGCGATGGAACCGCTCTCTGAGTGCATCTCGTGGCAGACTGAGATACAGCATCGACTCGGGAGAAGGCTAGATAAATCGATACGACACGATATGATACGAGATGATGCGGCACAACGCGACACAACAAGAGGAGGGGATTTTGTCACACCGTTCAATTAGTGAACGCTCACCTCATTCCTGATCTAATAACTGACGATTGAATGAGAGTGGGCTCTCAGGAGTCTGTCGCTACGGCCACCCCGTCCCATTCTGGACGAGACTGGCAGTCGTCTTAGTTCGGTGCACGACACTGTCGGGTCTGTTCCGGAACTCCTTAGCGGGCCCCGATACACACGTTCGTATGGAAACGCGGAAAATCGCCGATCTCTCCAAAGGAGAACGACACGCGTTCTTCCGGCGAGATGCGGGTATCGATGCCGTCCAAGATGATGTCCGCGATATCGTCGAGCGTGTTCGGGCGGAAGGGGACGCCGCTGTCCGAGAGTTCACCAGCGACTTCGACGGGATCGATATCGGGAATATCGACGTGACTGACGAGGCGGAACGTGCCGCCGCCGAGATCGATGCCGACCTCTCGGAGGCAATCGCGACAGCAGCCGACAATATTCGAGCGTTTCACGAACAGCAGTCACGAGAAGACTGGCGGGAAGATTTCGACGGACGGGAGTTGGGCCGACGATTTCGCCCACTCGAACGAGTCGGGGTGTACGCGCCCGGCGGGACAGCAGCGTATCCGTCGAGCGTCCTCATGGGGGTCATCCCCGCGAAGGTCGCCGGTGTCGAACACGTCGGTGTCGCGACTCCGCCTGCCGAAGAGATGCATCCTGCGACACTCGCGGCCATTCACGAGGCCGGTGCAGACGCAGTGTATGCTGTCGGCGGGGCGCAGGCTGTCGCTGGTATGGCCTACGGGACTGAGACAATCACTCCAGCCCAGAAGATCGTTGGCCCGGGGAATCGGTGGGTCACCGCCGCAAAAGCGACGGTGAGAGGAGACGTTGCGATCGACTTTCTCGCCGGGCCGAGTGAAGTGTTAGTGTTGGCTGACGGGACTGCATCGCCGGCGATTGTCGCGGCAGATCTCCTTGCACAGGCAGAACACGATCCCAACGCCTCCGTCGTAGCGGTGACGGACGACTCGAATCTCGCAGCGGCAGTCGTCGCGGAAGTCGAGACGACACTCGAACAGCGGGAGCGTGAGTCGACGATCCGCTCGGCGCTGGACAACGATGCCTCAGGAGTGTTGCTCGCCCGATCAATGTCGGAAGCGGTACTGTTCGCGGAAGAATACGCGGCCGAACATCTCTCGATTATGGCCGAAGATGACGAAGCGGTTCTCGACCGGATCGACAGCGCAGGCAGTGTTTTCTTGGGAGCACACACGCCTGTCGCGGCAGGCGATTACGCGTCCGGGACCAACCACGTCCTCCCGACGAACGGAGGGGCCAAACGATACGGCGGCCTGTCTGTCGACGAGTTCGTTCGGACGACGACGGTCCAGCGGTTCGACCGTGACGGGCTAGAAGAACTCAGTGAGACCGTGACGACACTCGCTGAGGCCGAGGGACTCGAGGCGCATGCCGAGAGTATTCGCCGCCGATTCGACTGAGACCTCCGGCTTCACGGCGTGAAGACTCGCTTATCGTGGTGAACACGCTCCGTTCGAGAAGAATCGATCGGGCCCGAACCGTGCAGACGCCGCCACGGGGAGACTCACAGTCTGGATCTCGGCTGAGAAAGCCCTTTCTTAGAACCGAACAGGTCTGTGGCTTTCGACTGTGGAGCGCGAAACCTGAGAGTCCACCGGCAAGCCCACCGCTTCAGCGGTGGGTTACTGAGAACCGAGGAGAAAGCCCCGCCCGTCGGCGGGGATGAATCCGACTCTCGTGAGAATTCAGTCGCATACGACAGATTCAATTCAATCAGAAAAATGCGAAATACCAACCAAGGCGGTCTGCCCGTGTAATCGGCCACTATCGGGGTGGTCTGATTGCAGGCAGAAACACCCGTTCTGTGCTGGAACTCAGGGCGGAGTCAGCGACCGTAACTCCGAGTCCTCGTGCCGAGGAGAAGAGAGGAGTCCCGGCTGCGTGGCACAGCCAGTCGCGTTCCGCGTCGGAGGGCGACAACCCACACTATCCTACACCAGCGGCCCAGTGCCGTGGGAATCCTCGCCGACGCGCCCGGAGGATGTCAATAACGCAGTCCGACAGCCGTTGGGAGTTGACTCACTTCAGTATCGAGCAGACTCCCGACGACCGAACACAGCTAACAGCGGAGCGCGACGATATATCAGCGATACGCGTCGAATTCCTCACCGTACACGAGGAAGTAACCCGTTCCGACCAGCCCGATCCCGGCAGCCACTGAGAAGGCGACGGTCGGGCTGACGAATTCCCAGAGGTACCCCCCAAGCGCCGCGCTTGGGATGACGATTGTGTTTCGAAGAAGATAGTAGGACCCGGTGACACGTCCGCCAGAGCCCTGTTCGGCTGGACCTACGATCAGCGCCTTATGCGAGGGGAGTCCCGCGAACCGGAGTCCAGAAAACGCGAACACGACTGCCATCGCTGCGGCGGTTTCCGGTGTGTTGATCAACACACCCGGAAACACCGCGTAGACGGCAAACCCAGCAGCCACCACAGGTTTCAGTCCCACCCGTTCTGCGAGTTTCGCGGCGGGTGCCATCACGAGTAACGCCACCAGCATTTCTAAGCCCAGTAAGTAGCCGAAAAACGCTTGCGGTGACAGATCGATTCTGTAAGAGGCGCCCAAAAGCGAGAGAGTCCCTTCGAGACCGACACCCGCAATCTGGGTGACTACCAACACGAAAAACACGTACACCATTCCGTTCGCGAATCGGACGAGAGTGTCTCCTACCAGCAGCGGTCGCAGTTCTGTCGGCATCTCGGCCAGATCCTCACGGATCTGTGTCAGACCATCAAATGAGCCACCGAGAGTGTCCTGACTTGCGTCATACAACACGTGCTGGGCTACAGTTCCGCCAGCTCCGAATAGCACTGCCACTGCCAGCACGAACTGGAAACTGACGGTAAACTCCGAACTCAGCCCGATAAGAATCGCTGCGAGTACCGGCCCGAGTAAAAATGCCGTCCGACGGAACGTCTCTGTGCTGGCAAAGCCTGCCGCCAACCGGGAGGGGTCACTCGCCTGTTTGACCACCGCGAACGACGCCCCCAGTCCAAACGATTTCCAGGCCTGCGCGAACATGAGCCCGACGAACACCCAGACCCACGGTCGGACGGTGACACCACCGATTTCGACCGTTCCAATCCCGGGCGCGAATAGCCACGCCGCGAATCCGAGCGTCGACAGGAGTCCGAACAGTGTCAGCGAATATCGAGAGCCCAGTTTGTCCGAGATGACTCCGCCAGGATACGGGTACACCGCCGAGATCACGTTGCCGAACGTTCCGAACAGACCAACGACGAATCCGCTGGCTCCCAGCGCAACCATGTATTCGGGGAGATATCGGCTCGTCATCTGAAAGCCCAGCGAGAAGGCAAACATCGCCACCGACAACACCAGGACATCTCGGCGAAGCCCGAAAAACTGCCTGAATGCATCGATCGGGCCTGCCGCCTCAGCCCGCTTCTGTGACATGACTGATGATTCGGTCGGAAGTGTATAAATCGCTGGCCCCCGCACGAGGCGTCTCGTGCAGACCTCTGTGGAAGCCCCGATCAGCGGGGGTGATTGGCTGGCGAGTCGCCGACAAGAGCACCGTGAATAAGTTCGCCGATTCCACGGCGGAGTGTTTCGGAGACGGCCGAGGACTTCACGTCTAATTCCCGGGCTAATTCCTCCTGGGTAATATTGCGCGGAACCTCGAAATAGCCGTTCTCGTAGGCTGTCAACAGTGTTTCGCGTTGTTTGCCGGTTATCCCGCATTCGGCTGCTGCCGGGTCAGTAACCGTCAAGATCCGGTCGATCCTCAGACAGATACCAGCCCGATTACAGCGGTCACGGAACGCCGGCAATCGGTCACGGTCGGGAAACCGGAGAATGAACGTCCACTGCGTATCAGTGCAGACCCCAGAGAGGATCGTCCCTCGCTCGGCGGCAATCTCAGCGAGTAGGCTATGCACCTGGTCGGCCCACTCTGCGTAGTACAAGCCGGCTCCATCCAGTAGACGCTCCCGCCGGAGTGTTTGGACTGACGGATCCGCTCGCACCTGTGTCTCAAACCGGTCGAGATCGCCGTCGGACGCCCAAAACCGTGGCATCCCTCGGCCCCCCGTCGGAACGACTCTCTCCAGGGTGATCGTCACCCCTGACCCGGATTCGAGCGCCTGTCCCAGGGCAAAACTGTCGGGCGGGACTGACGTTTCAAGAATCGTATTCACAGACGAATAGAGTGATACCGCAGTGGGTTCATCGGTTGGTAACGATTCGAGTGTCGGATTTCGGGCCAGGACATGTACCCGTACGTCTCACGTTGTATCCTTGCAGGCTCAGTTAATGAATGCTGGTCGTATTGCCAACCACTGGTAACGGTGTGGCGACCACGGCGTCAGGATTATACGGTTTGGGTTGGTAGTGTACGACATGAGCACAGATTCGGCCGACGCGGGCAACGGAAGCCGAACCCCGGTTGAGGTGACGCCAGAGGCCGCCGAAGAGGCGCTCGCGCTGATGGAGCGCGAGCAGATGGACACCGACGAGGGAGGCCTTCGGTTGTTCGTGCAGCAAGGTGGCTGTGCGGGACTCTCCTACGGGATGCGATTCGACAATGAACCTGAAGAAGACGATTCGATCATCGAAATCCACGGACTCCGCGTGTTCGTCGATCCAGCCAGCCGGAATTACGTCGATGGGAGTACACTCAATTACGAGTCAGGACTGCAGGCGGCAGGATTCCACGTCGAAAACCCGAACGTCGTCTCCGAGTGTGGCTGTGGCGAGTCGTTCCGGACCTGATTAACAGTCGCTGACAACCCGATGTCGAATCTTAGCCAGAGCCGAATAACAAGCCCGTCCCAAAACAGAGCCACAGGTTGTGAACTGCCTCAGGGTCAACTGGTTCCAGAACCGTCGAGCCTCGTCAGCACAGCAATCACAGAGTCCTGAACGACCACAGGGCAGTCGCCTCGTATCGTTTCTGTGGTCCATTCGATTACTGAGGGTAGCAACTAGTATGCCAGAGCACTCGCACTGACGTCTCCCGTTTGATTTGTGTGATAATGTCCACGAATACTGGTCGGATCGCCGGCTACTGAGAAAACGCCGAGTACTGCGGGACACACGCTGAATCTACGGTCCGTTCACGATGAGATGACCCCCCGACAGCAGTGTCGCGAGAGGCGTCGGACCGTGAGAAGGTTTATTAGCGACGAGAGAAATATTTCAGCCAGATGGCACCTGTAAGCATGCCACCGATCTCGGAGGCGAAGGACGTGTTCAGGGAACTGGGCTACACCGTCTCCGAATCAGAGACTGAATTTGTTGCAGAGCGGAAATGGCGGCGCGTTCTCGTCACGCCGATGTGTGCCGACGACGCCACCGAACCGGAGCCAGTTCTCGCAGACGGTGGCAAAACGCCGCAACTCCGGTGTTTCGTCACGTGGAAAGACACTGCCGAGAACCTTCGATCCCATCTCACCGAGATCAAGCCACCATACGATTGGGCCGTGATTGGTGTCGACTCCGACAGTGATTTTGACGTGATGCAGGGAGTCCCTGGAAGCCCCTGATTCCGCCGAGACTTCGGAGGAGTCGCTCACCTCTGTGTGGGATTCTGAATCTACTCTCATTCGAGAGTCTCTGAGAGCCCGAGACATGAAGATTGGAAAGAGAAGTCGAGCCGAACGAGGCCGAGTTAATCGGAGCCAACCCAGACGGCACCGAGTCGAGCGAAGACAGGACGGACCCAATTTGAGAGACGTGTCTGAAAGAAAAGCAAAGACACAACCCGTGACGGCTGGTATCTCTGCCGATGATCGACGGGCTGGTTCAGACGCTTTATTCGGAGGCTTGCCGGGCGAACGAACGGCGACTCGTCGCGCTGTCCGGAAGCCGTCACAGCGGCGTCGAAACAGTGGCGACCGCCCTCGAGACGATAGAGATTCCTGCTGAAAAACGCGTCTTCGTCTCCGACCGAGATGAGTTTCAAGGCCGATGCGTCCGACCGGCCGACACTGACGAACTCATGGGACAGACTTGGCCAGCGATTATTGTCGACTGTCACGACCGATTCGAGCCGAATGTGCTCGCTCGCGTGGTCGGCGCGGTTGACGGCGGAGGGATTTTGTTCTTGCTCGTCCCCGATCTCGACGAGTGGCCCGACCGGCGTGATGATTTCGACGAGACAGTTACAGCCCCGCCTGCGAGTGTCGAGGATGTCACCGGGCGCTTTCGCCAGCGGGTGGTCGAGACGCTTCGAACCCACGGTGGAGTGGCTGTCGTCGACGTCGACGCCGGAGAGATACACTCACGCGGAACGACTCGCCCATCTGAATCGACACGGCACGACACTCCGGATAGTAGCCTTTCAGCTAGGTCGTCACTCCCGGAGACTGTTTACGACCAGTGTCTCACCGCCGATCAGGCGCGTGCGGTGAGAGCGCTCGACGGCCTCACCGAGGACGACACCGCTGTCACGCTGGAATCCGACCGCGGACGGGGCAAATCCAGCGCCGCAGGACTGGCTGCCGGGGCGATGGCGGCTCGCGGAGCCGATATCACAGTCACTGCCGTCTCACTGTCGAGCGCCCGCGAGGTGTTCGATCGGGCCGAAGAGACGCTGTCTCGCCTCGAGTCGCTAGCGACGGTGCGAGAGACACCGGCAGGTCCAGACGGTCATGACCGTGCCGATAACCGCGAGGACGGTCACGCCGAGGGCGGGTACACTCTCGAAACCACTACAGGGGGGACACTCACGTTCGAGTCACCATCGACTGTAGCTGAACGGCCAGACGCCCCTGATGTGGTGATTGTCGATGAGGCAGCCGCACTGCCTGTCCATCTGTTGGAGTCATTTCTCGACGCTCGGGCGGTCGCGTTTCTGACCACAGTTCACGGATACGAGGGGACCGGCCGCGGATTCGAGATTCGCTTTCGCGACCGGCTGATCGACAGCCGTCTCGAGGTGACTGACATCCGACTGTCAGAGCCGATCCGATATGCTGACGACGACCCAGTCGAGAAGTGGTCGTTTCGAGCATTCGCCTTAGACGCGACTCCGGCTGTCGAGTTGGCCGTTGACGATGCCGCACCCGAGACAGTCGAGTATCAGCGGTTGCACCCGTCAGATCTGCTGGAGAACGACCACCGGCTTCGCGAGACAATCGGCCTGCTCGCGCTCGCCCACTATCAGACAGAACCGAACGATCTCGCTCGGATGCTCGATGCCCCGAATCTCGGTGTGAGAGCACTCGTCGTGGACGATCACGTCGTTGCTGTCGCATTGCTCGCACGAGAGGGGGGACTTCCGCAGGCGATGCAAGAGTCGATATACGAGGGTTCACGCATCACCGGCAACATGATTCCCGACCTCTTGACGAGCCAGTTGCGCAACCCTGACGGGGCGGCGCCGACCGGGGTGCGTGTCGTTCGAATCGCCGTTCACGGCTCCGTCCGGTGTCGTGGTCTCGGGAGTCATCTTCTCGGCCAGATTCACACCGAATCAGCAGACACCGACTGGGTGGGGACAGGGTACGGTGCGACGCCACGTCTCATCAGGTTCTGGCGTCGAAACGGCTATCAAACCATTCACCTTTCGACAACCCGGAATGACGCCAGTGGCGAACACTCGGCGATCATGTTGCACCCGATGTCGGATCGAGGCGAGGCGCTCACAACCCGTCATACGAGGGCCTTCCGTGAGCGGATCCGAGAGAGTCTGTCAGACGCGCTCCGCGAGGTGGATCCCGAGATCGTCAGGAATGCACTCGCAGCGTGTGAGGCACCGCCAGCGGTCTCGATCGAGGCTCGGGGCTGGCGGGCAGTCGTCGCGGCCTCTTACGGTCCTGGAACCTACGAGGCTGACCCCGGGCCGTTCCGAGATCTGGCCGTGGCGGCGCTGTTGACCGACACTGACCTCACGGCCGCCGATGAGCGGCTGCTGATCGCAAAAATCCTCCAGGGACGGCCCTGGAGTGTCGTCGCGGTGAATCTCGGATTCGAATCGACAGGGAGGTGCAAGCGGGCACTGGGGTCGGCATACACTGACCTCGTGGATCGGTTCGGCGCTGAGACCCCGCTCGTCAAGAGAGAGCGTGAGCGGTTTCGAAACTCCTGAAATCGCTGCGAGCAGAATCACGGTCTCTCCGTGAGTTCGCTCTGATCGAGACTGAAGCCGAGAGACGTAACTGCCATTATCTCTCATATCCTGCATGGCTGAGATTATCCTCATCGTCACGCTGGCGTTACTCGGCGGTGGTGTGGTCGGGAGCGTCGTTCCGGTGGTTCCGTCAGGGCTTCTGGCGGGAGGTGGGTTGATACTGTATCAGGTTTCCGGCCCCGGCCTGTCAGTGCTGCTTTTCGGGAGCCTAGTGATTATTGCTGGGATCAGCGTCGTTCTCGAACAGTTTGCCGCACCCCTCGCTGCGAGGGCGACTGGAGCATCCAACCGCACCACAGTTGTCGCCGCTATCGCTGGGATCGCACTCCTGTTCGTGGCTGGTCCGGTCGGGATTCTCGCCGGACTGTTCGGCGTCGTCTTCATCGCGGAACTGCTGGCTGATGCTGATCCCCGGACAGCTGCCCGGCGGTCACTGTACACCGTCGGCGCACTCCTCGGGTCGTCGATTGCTCAATTACTCATGACTGGTGGGATTCTCGCAGGGTTCGTCTGGGCTGCCGTGCTGTGACAGTCGCTGAGCGGCTGCTCTGAGAGCGGGTTCTGTCCACGACGTGCACGGTTACACACTCGTGCAGGCACTGCCGGCAGCCCGCGAGAAAAACAGACCTGATTCCGGGGTAAGCGAGAGGGGGTGTCAGTCTCCGCTGACAGGCGGAGTCGGCTGCTGGATTGTTCCGGTGGTGCGTGCGAACCACATCGCCGCGATCGTCGCCAGGAGTGTGATGGTCACCACGCTCAAATGAATTGACTGCCAGGTCGCGGTGTAGAGGACGATATCCCGGCTGAGCAGGAGCGTCACGAACAGCCCCACGAGGGCGACGAGACAAGCCCGGAACACCCGGGAGGCCTCACGCTGAGCAGACCAGAAAGCAGCCCCGAGCAATCCCGCACCTGCCGACAGAGCAAACAGATAAAACCAGCCCTGCGCACCCGGCGAATACGTCAGCAGTGGGAGCGCCCGGCTGAGTAGCGTCGCGGGGAGAAGCAACCCTATCGCCACACCGAGAGCCCAACGAATCCCGTCGAGACCGAGACCAGGGCCAGACGACAGCGTGACTAGCCCTAACAGCGTGAAGATTGTCAGTGCGATCAATTGATGGGCCGCATGCGTCACGAGCGTGTACCCACCGGGGATGAGGCCGCCGATCGTCACCGTGACTGCGCCGAAAAACACCTGTAACGGCAGCAGTAATACGGCAGCCACTGCTGCCAGCCGAGTCTTCTTGGAGACGTCACCCACCCAGGCTAGTCCTGCGGTCCCGATTATCATGAAGCCGACAAACATGGCCCAGACGCGGTGGAACCACTCGACGAAGTCTGGGTTGATCGTCAGCGCGGGGATAAGCTGATCCGAACACAGCGGCCACTGAGCCTGGCACGCAAGACCCGAGCCTGTCGCCGCGGTGTACACCCCCAGCGAAATGAGCGTCATCGTCAAGGCCGCCGTAACCCCGGCAAAGCGGTGAAGTGTGAGCCAGTCCGGACAGAGTGTCATTACACTCACCGGGGAAGTGGAGCTATTTATGCGATTCGCCATCGGCCGGCTACCGGCTCCGCGAGAGTGGATTGAGGGGTTGTGAGCAGAAGCCGACGGGATGTGTGAGTTGAACTGCACTCGTGGGCGGTCTCCGATTGTGTGCACAGAATCACTCCAGTGTGAGCTCGCTGTCGGAATTGCGACTACACGCGCATGTAGAGACTTCTTTACCCCGATTGCTCACAGATGCGTTGGTATCACAGTTTGATCTTATTGTAAGCCGAATACCACGGCTTCGGGAACAGCAACACATAGTGGTATCTCTGAATGGCCACAGAGAGAGTGCAATCCGACTGAGCGACGAACGGAACCGGCTGTTCAATCGCGGCCTCACTTTGGGTCATCCCTGACTGCCTCTCAACTCACTTCACACTATGTTACTCTATTTGTTGGCCCACAACCAGAGTCAGCAATGCAAGGCCTGATACTGACTACTTCGAACAGATTCATGTACGCTGTCGAAAACAAGCGTCTCGCTGACTCTTTTTGTCAATAAATTTGTCGCGGCGGCAAAGGCTCATGTCATGACGATGACACCTGCCGACGGGGGGCTCACCAGTCTCTGAAATGACCGAGCGAGCTACTCAGACTCAGGATCAGCGAATTACGTTATAAAGAGCAAGGAGAATCCCTGCGGCTTGAGCCGCAGGATGAATCCGACAACTCGGACCCAATCCACGCCCGACTGCGAGCTGAGAGTTCTCCCCACGAGTTTCAACTGGCAGACAACTAATTCTGTAGGGAGGAATCAGGCCGGGGACGGAGCGATTCCGCCTCCTCGGACGATGGCGGCCTGCCCGCCCCAAGCAACCACCCAATAATCGGACCCAGTCGATGACCGGCGAATCCTCACAGGCTTCGACCGGAGTTGACTGCTGGAAGCACGAAGAAAGTCACTCCGAGTCCGTCGAGGTCTGCCGGACTCCCCGA
>JAQCMZ010000178.1 GCA_028274825.1 Haloferacaceae archaeon | reverse complement strand
ACGGATGTACCCACCGTTAAGCAGTTCGTCTACTTCGGAGATACCAGACGGTACCAACTCGATCTCCTCTCTCGGCGCGTTGAGCGAGTTGTTAGGCATCGTCTCTCATATATTGTTGCTGGGCCTCAACGGTCATACGTCGTAAGTTCAGTTAACATTTTTTGCCACCTGAATCGAGAGATTGCGAGCACTCGGACATCACCGAAATAAAACGGAAAGACCGCGTGCGTTTGCGCGCAGAAATGTCAAGGTGCTACTACTGTCCCCCATCGGTCGCTGTCTGGGACTGTGGGCGTGGCTGGACTGTGCTTGTCGTGTCGGTTTCGAACCCGCTCACCTGAACGTTAAGATCACTAGCCAACGTGGAGAGCTCTTGGATCGTCTCAGACGTTTCCGCGAGCGATGACGTCTGCTCTTCGGTCGCTGCGGACACGTTGCTCGCCTCCGCTGCGGTCTGTTCGCTCACGCTCGCCACTTCATCCACCACCGAGACGACCTCCTCTGTCGAGGCGGCCTGATCGTCAGTCGCATCGCTGATCTCTCGAATGCCGCTTTCAGCTTCCTGTACCGCATCCGCAATCTCATCGAACATTTCGATCGCATTCTCGATCGTTTCCGAGCCGCGCTCAACGCGCTCGCTCATCTGTTCCATTCCCGCGACGGTCTCTGTGGTACTCGCCTGAGCGTTCTCGATACGTTCTTCAACGGCAGTGGTAGCCTCTGACGCTTCCTCAGCGAGTGATTTCACTTCAGAAGCGACGACGCCAAATCCTTCGCCGGCTTCTCCAGCCCGTGCCGCCTCAATCGAAGCGTTGAGCGCCAGAATGTTCGTTTTCTCTGCGATTCCGGAGATCATCTCTACGATCTCTCCAATCTCGTCCATGTCTTCTTCGAGCGCCGCGACCTGTGCGGCCGCCTCGTCGGCTTGTTCCTCGATCGACTCGATCTCGTCAGTTGCCTGGGCGGCGTACTCGCGTCCTTCGCCTCCCTGTTCAACTGCAGTCCCAGCGGTTGCAGCCACTTGATCTGCTGAAGACGCGATCTCTTCGACCGTGGCCGACATGTCGTTCATCTCGTTGGCGACTTCTTGGAGATTCTCACTCTGCGTATCTGCCCCGTGCGAGATCTCCTCAACCGATCCAGCGACCTCTTCGCTCGCTTCTTTCACCTCTTCTGTGTTTTGGGCAACCACTTCACTTGACGTAGCGACGCTCTCGGCGATCTCTTTGACGCTGCCGACACTATCACCGAGACGGTCAATTCCGTCGTCTAAGTCAGACAGTACGTCTCCGTATGTTCCCGGGTAGTCGGTGTCGATGTCCTGCGCGAGCCGGCCCTGCTCCAGCCCGTCGCTCGCAGTCGATATCTGCTCGAAGCTGTTTGACAACTGGGTTGTCCCCATTGCGAGGTCATCGAGCACGGCACCGTACTGTCCAGGCCGATCGGTGTTGATGTCATCATCGAGTACACCCTGCTGAAGATCGTTGCTGACGCTTTGAATTTCCCCGAAGCTCGCCGCGAGTTCATCGGCACCGGTCTCAAGATTTGTTATCGTTTTGCCGTACTCTCCGGGGTATTCGGCCTCGAACTCCCAGTTGAGTTTTCCATCTTTGAGCCCGTCGCTAGCGGTCCCGATCTGCGAAAACACCCCTTGGAGGTTCTCTTGCATTTCGGTGTACGCGTCGACCATCCGACCGATTTCGTCGCTCTCGACGTGTGAGTCGACCTCTGTATCAAGCTCGCCGTTGCTAACTGCTATGAGCCCCTCAGACAGTTGCGTAATCGGTGGCGTAATGCGACCGGCGACGAACAAGCCGATCGCGACCGCCACGATGAATGCTCCCACAGTCAGTCCGAGAACTTCCATCTGTGCGGTTTGTGCCGTCTCATCGGCGGCGGCGACCGACGCCTCCTTGTCTTGGATAGCCGCCTGCTCAAGCGTAGTGACGGAGTCTTTAGTATCAGCGACGATTGCGTCGAGCTCGTCGCTTTTTGCCTGTGCTTGTTCCATATTACCGGCCTCTACGGCTGTAAACAGTTCCTGGGCGACTGTAGAGTACTCTTCGTGCTGCGCTTGTAATTCTTGGAACTCTGCTTGTTCTTGCTCACTTAGCTCCTGTTGTTGTAGCGCCGCTGAATACTCGTTGAACCTCTCGCCGGCCGCCTCAAACTGAGCTCGTTCCCCCTCTTCACCGAGGAGAGCGGCGTGGACAGCGACTTGTTGCTCCTCAATCGCAACGAGCATGTTCAATGAGGCGTCGATTTTATCGCCATCCTCAGAGATGACGTGTGCTTCTTGATCGACGTCGCCAACGGCTTGGTACCCGACCGCGCCGGTGACGCCGACCAGTAGCGCTACGAGGATGAAAGCAATGATGAGCTTCGGTCGAAGGTCCAGCCCGTCGATCGCAATCTTATCCAACATACGAAAATCTGTACAGCTACATGATAAGTAACTATGTGCCCGAATCTTGTGTGTGATAACCAAGACCCCCAATCTGTCTTCGATGAAATTGAACAGTTTACTCCGTTGAATCCGCAGAATGCGTTGGGATCGGGTTGCGATACGGTCGATTCGGTGTCGCTTTCGGGGCGATCCTGAGAGGCTAACTCGAAAAGAGGGTGCGAAGGGAGACAGCACTGGATGAATCGAGGCATCACACCCACCGCGAAAAAAATCGACGTTTCAACCGTCGCAATCGACGGTCGCGTCTCGACGAGCGACCAAGACGCCGGCCGTCGACTCCGCGAGGTCTGAGGCTTTGCCGACGAGGAGTACCCAACAGTAATATTGTGGCACCCATACAATTAAGACATTCGGTGAAAATAAGTTTTTAGAAAATAAATCAGAGTTTATATTTTACAAACTTGTATTTGGTAACGCAATGGCAGTTGAAACAGCCGAGCTCAAATCGGAACTCGAAGCGAAGGGCGAACTAATGCTCGCAGTTTCAGAGTTTGATGAACCACTGGAGATGCATCTCCACGATTCAGAGATCGAGGATGGGGTGATCAAGATTCAATTGACCGATGGCGTCCTCACGTTCGACGTTGACGAAGTGGTCGCTGTGTGGCATCATACGCACTCACTTGCTGACTTCGGGCTTGAAGACTGATTCCGGCGAGTAGGTAGCAGCAACCGCGGGGAAATCTTGAGCCGGTAATTAAGGAAGCTGGCGACTTCCCTTGGGGGCTGGGAGTGATCCGGACTGACGGTCCTCTCCCCACCAAGGCACGAACTACGACCACCGGTGCGTCGTTCGCGACGAGAAATATACTTCCGAAGAAGACGTCCACACAAACCGAGCAGAGTGGCTCTGATCGCTACTCCGGCCGTGGTTGGCGAGTTTCCGCGGCCTCACCAAGGGGGCGTAGAGCAGATCACTCGTACCGATGGCTCTCCTCGATCGCTGAGTCTTACGCGCGATACTGGGATCACGAACGGAATCGTCGTCCCCGGAGAAACGTTCGGATACAGGAACTCGGACTGGACTCCTACGCGGGGTGAGTGACCGAACCGACTAGGAGATGCGTGTCGGTGGGAGACCTTCGAATCCGGCGTGACCCACCGCTGATCTCGTCACAGGGATTACGTCGCGCTTTCGGTAGACCCCTCATCCGACGTACCGTCCTCGGACGAGTCGGACTCCGTCTCTTGCGGGCTTTCTAAGAGGAGAGTCGTACCGCCAGCAGCGACCATCCCAACACCGACGGCACGGAACTGACGGATGTACGCCGGGGTCGCTTCGAGGTCAGAGGCATTATCGAAGTTCTTCCCGATCATCTTTTTCGCCAGCTTGACGCTTAGCTGGGGGAAAACCGCGGTTACGACACCTTGTAACAGCACGAAGGCGGCACCGAATACACGCCGTTTCTCACAGCTCATTATACAACATCATACAATCTACGCGGGCATAAGTATTGTTACTTTCATTCAATACCGAGATGTTCGATCCCCTTGGTCATCCATCCCTCGCCGCTGCCGGCAAAACCGTACCAGATGCCTCTCACCGATCAGTGGGGTGCTGTCGTATCTGTCGGAGACAGGGCTGGGATTTATATTCGCCGCGATAGTATTGTGAGTAGTGAAAAATATCAACTGGTGCCGTGACACGACGAGGTGTCATCGATGACCGCGAAGTCGGCAGTGTTGGCGACGGATCTCTCGACGGCGAGCCAGACGATGATCGAGTCGGAGACTGGGCTGCGCTGTCTCAGTCAAATCGGTGTCGAGCAGATCCACTTGGTGACGGTCGTTCCTTCGAGCGTTCACTCAGGGATGCCCGGAATCAACTTCGAAAAGCGACGCAAGCGAGCGCTACATCGCTATCGGTCACAGATAGAGGACGCCGGTTTCGGCGCTGAGACGCACGTCGTTCGAGGAACGCCACATCGCCGGATAAACGGAATCGCCGGCACAGTCGGTGCGGACCTGATCCTCATCGGATCACGAGGCGAGAGTCCGCTCGAGAACAGGGTGATCGGATCCACGGCACGGAATCTCGCTCGAACGGCGGTGGTCCCGCTGCTCGTCGACCGCATCGAGCGTGGTACCGACACACCGGGGACGGTCCGCCGGCATCTGTTCAAGCGGACCCTGTTCGCGACGGATTTCTCGGAAAACGCGGGGCGCGCGTTCGACACGTTCGAGTACCTCCGCCACGCGACCGAAGAGGTTACGCTGGTACACGTTCGCTCCCCGAAAGACGACACAGGTGACCGCGCCGAGGTCGAGTCACGTATGCAGCCGCTCGTTAAGCGGCTCGGAGAGTGGGAGTTAGACGCGAAGACCGACGTCCGACGGGGAGACCCGACCAAAGAGATTCTACGAGCCGAGCGTGAACACGAACCGAGCACGATTCTCCTCGGCTCGCGCGGGCGGAGTCGCCTGCGGCGGCTTCTCATCGGAGACGTCTCAGAGGACGTCGTTGCCAGGGCGGACGGGAACGTCTTTTTAGTTCCACAGCAACGGTCACCATGATATCAGACCACGCATCGCTTGTTTGGACAGAATTGTGTATTCTACACAAGAATTTTACAACGGCTGCCCGTACTATCAACTAGTAGCATGCCAGATTCAGTGTCCAAACAGCTTCGAAGCGATATGGAGTGCGAAGGGTTACTGGAGTGTTTCCATGGTCACAGACCGTTGGATCGGACGTGCTTCGAGGTCCTCGTCGAGAGCGAGGAGTCACTGACGGTAGACGAGATTGGAGAAGCGACCGACCGCGAGCGATCCACGGCGTATCGCGCTGTCCAGCGGCTCCTCCAGTCCGGGCTGATCAGCAAAGAACAGGTCAACTACGACCAGGGCGGTTACTACCACGTGTACCAGCCGACCGATCCGGAGCAAGTCGCTGACGAGATGCAGCGGATGCTGAACGATTGGTATGCGAAGGTGGGACAGTTAATTCAGGAGTTTGAGGACAAGTATAACGATACCGACCCGTCTGAACCCACTACGGCGTCGAACTGAGAGCGGTATCGCAGCTCATCTGCGCGTGCTGTCTGTCCGAGGGTAAGGGGCGGGCGGTCGCCCGCTAACCCTCCCACGCTCATTCTGACCGTCTGTGTGTGTATACTTCGGTGTAATCCACCGGCTTAGCGGTCGTTCTATCCAGTTTTTCACCGTTCTGACCATGACGAGCTGCTCACTCTGTTATCGGTACGGAGAAGGGCTCAAACGCATCCAACAGCAACAACAAAGATAGTTGTTAACAGGTCGCAGTCGCATATTCTTATAACTTATTGCTAAGTTCTCTATCGTGCCTCGTTCACCACGCGAATATAGTATTGTATAGTTAACCCAAAACTGTTATATCTACACAGCAGCTACGTCCAACTACATGGTCGACACCAATCGCGCACTTCACGCCGGAACCCGCGAACACGGCCACGGTGGAATCAAATGACGGGAACAGAGATTCTCGTCGGCTCCCCCCCATCACTCCAGGCGCTCGCAGTGATAGCGATAGTGCTTCTCGAAGCGGTCCTCCTCTACGTTGGCTACGGTACCCTCGAAGATGCCGTTGGAGCCATCGTCCTTGACCGTCTCGCGGAGACGTAGATGTTTGAGATGATTCTCGGCTTCGAGCTGTTGGGCCTCAGTGGGGAGCTTCTCGCTCTGTTCGTCGCGTTCGGCTTCATGGTTGGCGTATTCTTCGGCTTTTTCGGGATGGGGGGATCATTCCTCGTCACGCCTACGCTGCTGATACTCGGCTACCCGGCTCCAGTTGCGATCGGTAGCTCAATGACGTTCGTCTTCGGGACGGCCGTTATCGCGACGATGAAACACCACGACGCCGGGCAAGTGGATTACAAGCTCGGTGCGTTGATGTTCGTCGGCATTGCCGCCGGTATCGAGCTTGGGAGCCGACTCGTGTTCGGGCTTGAGGTCCTCGGGATCGCGAACGCCGTCGTCGGTGTCGCGTACGTCCTCCTGCTGGCCGCGATCGGGGTGTTGTTCACACGGAGTGCGCTGGACAACGATCAAGATGCCGGTACTACGGGTGATGAGCCTACTGACGGTGATCCCGACGACGAGGTGCCTGAAATCGCCCAAAAAATCAAATCGTACGACATCCCGCCGATGATGACTCTCGCGGACGGGAGCAAGGCGTCGTTGTGGACGATATCCGGAGTCGGCGGGGGGGTCGGGCTCGTCTCCGGATTCTTGGGTGTCGGTGGGGGATTCGTTCGGATGCCCGCGATCTATTACGTGATCGGGACGTCGTTAGCAGCCGCGGTCGGAACGAGTCTCTTCGGTGGCCTGCTGTCGGGCGCCGTCGGTGCATTCACCTACGGGCGTGCGGGCGTGATCGATCTCGGGATCGTCACTGCGCTCATCGTCGGCAGCGCGCTTGGCGCACGGATCGGATCAAGTGCGACTGCGTACGTGGACGAAGACGACGTAACTATTTACTTCGGGATCATGCTGCTCGTCGCCAGCTTGGCCGTCGGGCTGGGAGAACTCGCTGAGTGGCTCTCGATAGCGATACTCGATCAGCTCAGTTTCGCGCTCCTGATCGGGTCCGCGTTGTTCGTCTGTCTGATGATCCTGTACCACGGCACACTGGCGGTGCGTCGCACCCGCAGCGTCTCGGCATGAATTACGGGGCTTTCGACTCGGACTTTCCGAAACGAACCGTCCGTCGCCGCCTTAGATTGCCGAATATCCCTTACTTCGCCGATGCCGGCGCGGAGGTGACGATCCTCGAGAAGAATGAACCCGAGTAGGAGTCCGAACCCCGTGCCGAACGTGCGCCTCTTTTCGCCGTGATCCACACTCGTTTCCGGTACTTGATCGGTTTTAATATTGTAGAGAACAAGCTACGCTATGAATCTCCATACGAGTATGAATAGCAGTTTCGAGTGTTTCAGACGGAATATTGATCATAGATGTGCGCTTATTACTCAACGCTAATTTTATACGTGTCGCGTCCACACTGTTAGTGTGAACACGAACGTCGGCGCAATAGACCGAACTCTCAGAACCGTCGTCGGTGCAGTTGCCGGAGGAGTTTCAGTCGCGATTCTCACCGGGACACTCTCACTTCCAACAGTGCTCTCGCCGGTGTTGGGGATCATTGCGGCAATGATGCTCTCCACGGCGTCGGCAGCCACCTGCCCAGCTTACTCGCTATTCGGAGTCGACTCTTGCTCGGGTAACGCCAGTCCGCAATGAGCACCGAAAACCGCCGCCCTATCGACGCACAGACGGTCATAACACGCGGTGTAGTGGCATTAGCAATCGCACTGATCGTGAATCTCGTCCTCGGTTGGGTCGCATTAACACAGAACCTTGTCGCGTCGACGGAGTTCTTCCAGTATCCGCCTATCGTGGTGTGGACTCTCCTTGGGATGGTCGGCGCAACTGTAGTGCACAGAGTGCTGACACAGCGGTCGACAGCCCCAGACCGGACATTCGTCCGGATTGCCGCTATCGTGTTGATACTCTCGTTCATTCCTGACCTCGGACTCGCGTTGTTCACCGATAGCGTGACACTGAGCGAGGCCGTCGGGCTCATGTCGCTCCACGTTCCCCCGGCAATCGTTACGGTTCTGGCATTGCCGGAGACGCCGCTCGGCCGTTGACATCCTCCCCGCCCTAAACGGTAGTTGCCGAGTTATATCCTGCTCGGCGCTGCTCAAGCCGTTGCGTTCAACAACCTCGAACCATGGCACACTCCGCTGTGATTGATTCTGAGAGAAAGCGAGGAAACGCCGTGTCAGCGGCGTTCCCGAGCAGTGCCTCTCCGAAACTGGGCGTACTCACCGGTGATCCCGGTGGGGTTCGAGTGTGTACCCAGCCGTAGTCTGTCGAGAAACCGAATATTCGGATTCGTGGGTCTACTCACCCGGTCTCGTTTGTCTGTCCGAGATCGGAGAAGGACTCACCGACGCGAAGGGCGATTGGTTCATTTTCATCGCTCGAACCGATGGAGATGGCGACGAGTTCTGCTTCGGCACTCGTAATCGAGAACGGCTGATCGAGTCGTGAAGTTCCGGCTATCTCGGTATCCGCGAGTTCCAGATCGAGTTGGTACTCACCAGTTGTGGTCCAAACGTCGGCGTAGGCGACGATGTTACTGTCACCACCAGACT
>JAQCMZ010000175.1 GCA_028274825.1 Haloferacaceae archaeon | reverse complement strand
AGTAAATTCAAGACAGCGACGACCTCCCGGAGTGACAATCCCAACGAATGTAGCCGCACACCGAACACACGCACGGGTGTCGGGGTGCGCTCGTTCTCCCAAACCTCTTGCTCTGGCAGAGCTATAATCTCTCTGAGCAGGTCTGCGAGTGTCATGATCACCACTCACTATGGCCTGCTCATTGCTCAAACTCACTGAACTAGACAGTGCCCTCCGAGCCTTCAAGTAATATTTCTGACTATTTCCCGGATGGATAGCACTGGAACTGTTGACGGAGCGGGGACTAGGATACGCTTACTGCTGTCAGCGAAATCTACATAACTCGTCACGCGTTATCACATCCGAAGAGGCAACTTCCGCGTTTCATCATGGGACGGAATATTGACGATATCGCGGATGACAGAGCGTTAGGAATTCAATCTGCTGGTGAGAACTATCACGACGAATTCCTTCTCAAACGGCCCAAAACGGAGTGGTCACCCTACGTTGATGAGACCGCGAAGGATCTCTCGTCTGGCATCCAAGTTAGCGACCTGTCACTTACGAGGGACAACTTTGGCCAAGAGTTAGGAACCTATTACCGACGAGGGTTGAAGAAGTCCGCTGGGCGGTACGCCGATTTGCCCGCGGTGCTGGAAGAGAGGGTCAGTGATGAGAAGCTTGGTCTTCTGGCATACCAGCTCAATGAGCTCAGTTATGATATTTCGACGAGTGATCTCGGTACTGACGACGTAAAAAAGGCGACTGAGGCAGTACTTGAAAAACTACTCACCCGGCACGTCGGAGAGAACCTGAGTGTCTCGTTCGACCTCTCTGGTGCAACGGTCTCCGACATCACAACCCAACTATTCAACAACGAAATCATCGCATCGAACGTCGATCTCCTGCTGACTGAAATCGAGAACAGTGCCTCGCAGGGTTTGCTTTCGCTCTTAGACGAGCCACAGATGATGACGCCGTTGTGGTCGCACCAGCGTGACGCGCTGGAAAAGTGGTGGGAGCACGACAAGCGTGGCTACGTGGATATGGCAACTGCTACCGGGAAAACAGTCCTCGGCCTCGGTGCCATCGCGCTTGAGTACGGTGAACTGCATCCCAAGGATCAGGCTATCGGTGGCATAGCTGATTCTGCGGATTCGACCGGCAGCGACGACGTGCTCATCGTCGCACACAGCGAACTCATCCTCGAACAGTGGCGGCGGGAGTTCGAAAGGCACCTCAACATCCCCCAAGAGCGAACGACAGGGAGCAACGATATCACGCTTGAGTGGGGAACAATCCACTTCCGTACCCCGCAGTCCCTTCTCAATGAAGACCGAGTAGCCTACGACCTCGTACTCCTCGACGAAGCACACCATTACGCGACCGGAAGCGAGTGGGGATCACTCCTTGACGAATTCAATGGCAACGTCTTGGCGATGTCCGGTTCTGTTGACGACGCGGGTAGCGACAGCGAACGTATCAAAGAACGCCTCTCGAACAGCATTGGGCGGGAAATCAAACGATACACCATCACGGAGGCGAGAGCAGACGGCGTCATCCCCTCGTTCGACTGGGAAGTCCATTATGCACCCTACGACGTCGTCGGTGATGATCTCAAAAAAACCGCAAAACGAGCGGAACGATCATTCCGAGAGTTCCGACAACGTCTCCGGCAGGGCGAACTGTCTCTTGAGACTGACCGCCGGCTCCAAACCTATGAAGACGTCCGCCGATTCTCCCATACGACAGAGGGCAATTCGCTAAAACAGGAGGACGGCGCGTTCCGCGACTTGGTCACCCGCCTCTTTTCGCGGCAGACGAAGCAATGGAACCTTTCGCCGACATTGGATGTCGTGATCGATCTCGTTGTCGAACATCACACGACCGAAAAGGTAGTGCTGCTTGCGGATAGCAACGCACAGGTCGAGGAATTAGAGTCACGGATCACCGATGTCGTGGCGAACCCCTCCTCTGTGTATCTCGTGTCTGGCTCAGAGAGCAGGGAAGAGCAGCGTGAAACGATTGAGGAGTTCGATGAGCCGGAAAGTTCAGGCATCCTCATCGGGACCGGTGACCTGCTGGGTGAAGGCGTCGATATGCAGCACGCGTCAGTGGCAATCAATATGGCTACTGGTGGGGTCAATCAGGAACTGGTTCAGCGCATCGGGCGTGTGCTCCGCAACCCTGAGGATACGCCCAAGCACGCCATATTCTACAACGTCGTCGGCGTCCCCCCGACCGAGGACGCAGCTATCCCACGGGAAGACGGCAAGCAGATAATCGAGCAGGCAGCAGGGTTCTGCTCGCTCGGACGCCGTTTCGATAAGCTACCTGGCTTTGCATTGTCCGGGCCGATAGACAACGATGTCGTTGGAACGCTCTTGAGAGAAGGCGCACAGTTCATCGACTCGCTTGATACTGACGGGGAATACGAGTGGGACAAGGAAATTATCAATCAGGCTGATCTGACGGCGCTCCACGACGCTGTGCAAGCTGACGGCGATGTCGAGACCATTCTAGGCGAATGGGAAGAATACGCCTGGGAACACAGCGAGGAGAACCAACCAATCATGGGCGAAACAGACACCGACGGGCCGGCAAAGACGGCGGACGACAAGTCACAGAATAAGCAAAGTGTGGTGGAATCCGAGTCGAGCGACGCGAAGACGTTGTCAGCGACAAAGCGCAACCGTATCGAAGACCTCGTCCGCCTCCAGCCAACAAAAAACGCGGCGTTACAGGACCGATGGGGGCTGTCCTCCGGAAGCGACGTTCACGAGTATCTACAATCTGAACTCGCAGACTATCACTTCCGCGATAGTGACAGTCTCGTCTGGGCTAGCGACAAAGCCGAACCCCTCGTGAACAGCGACTCACCCACAGAGGAAACCACACAGTCGAAATCGGATTCCGGTACTGGGACCGAATCCAACCAGGAACATCTCACCGAAGACGCTCTGCTCGATGAGATTCGCAGTCTGAAAACGAAACTCGGGGAGGTGCCCACTAGGATCGAAATGACAAATAGGGGCGAGTATGCTATCAGTCAGTTTGAGAACGCCTTCGGTTCGTGGTCCGACGCAATTCGAGAAGCAGGGTTCGAACCCAAAGGATCGCAACAGAGCAAGTACACTCGGGAGGACGTCCTCTCAGGTCTCCGTGGGGTCGCCACAGCACTCGAGAAATCACCCTCAGTAAACGACATCAACGAACACGCCCCGTTCAGTGCCACTGTCGTCTACAATTACTTCGACTCAATTGGCGATGCGCGGCGAGCCGCGGGCGTAAACCATCTGGGAGACAGCGAGGAACCGATCGCAGACGATGAGACTGCGAAGGAAAGAGAGCCGAATCTGCTCGCCGAATACTACGAGCTCTTCCGAACCTTCGCATCGCTTCTCGAACGACTCATTGAGTCCGAGCGGACGACATATCGCATCGATGGCGACGCTCCAATGAACCGCTGGCAAGCCGCAGTTACCGACGTCGTATTCGAAGACGGATTAACTGATGACTGTCCGAGCTATGGCCAACAGCAGGGCTCTCGAAATCCCCACAAGATGGTGGGATACCGCCAAACGTTCGGTGACGGGGAGATGGTCAATGAGTATCAACTCGCACAAACCGAGGTCTTGGAAGACGAGGATACCGCGGTGCTCATCGAACAGCAGGTCATTGATTCTGAGGAACAAATCTATCTCCCAGTCGCGCCACAATCAGAAGTACCGCTCCCGATTGCAGTCTCGTCCGACGACGAACTGGACGAAGCGCTGGCACTCCTCGAAGAGTTCCCCGCAGAACCCGAACCTGCAAGCGGCAAGCGGTCCAAATCACAACCACCAGAAACGGACAACGACGATCCCACGTCCAAAACAACTGCACCTGTCGAAGAGGACGGAGCTCCTCCAGAACAAGACAACACTGATCAAGAGGCAAAACTCAGTACCGAGACGGACGACGGTGCGCCCGAACAGACGATCTTCTGGGCACAAGATGTCGATCCAATCACCGAGTACGAGGAGGAACAAGCAGTTAGCGACGATACCGCCGCAAACGGCGATTCACTAAATAAAAAGATCGACGAGTGGAAATCCCAGCTGCTCGACCTGACCCGCCGGAACAAACTCGTCTCATTCAAACCAACGAAGACGAAAGACCTCCCGTTAGAGGACGCGAACCCGACGACGATCGCCAATGAGATCGACGGCAACGACGAGCTCTTCATTCGGAAACGTCCGACAGAGGACGGCGGAGACGAACAGCCGGACATCGCGACGGACGAAGCACTGCCAACGCGGGTACCGGACGAAGCAGCAAACTCCCTAAATCAAATCGCACTCAAGAACAAGCAGTACCTTCGGGAACGCGGGGTTGATTCACTGTACCTGTCGCTCGGAATGCTGCGCTGGTACAGCGTAGACCACAGTGACGAAGCAAACCGTTCACCACTGTTCCTCGCTCCCGTCAAATTAGAAGAGAAGACGAGTCAAGACGAAGAGAAACACGACTACGTCCTCAAATCAAAAGCAGAAGGACTCCGGCTCAACCCCGCGCTCCGCAAGAAACTCGCGGCCGAACGAGGAACTAGCCTGCCCGCGGACAGCGCGCTTTCACTCGCAGAGATCGACGCCGCATTCGAGGCAGTGTATCAAGCGCTGCGCGGCTTCGATCGATGGACGATTCAACCGGACGCAGTGTTGGGTATCTTTGATTTCACCAAGTACAGCCTCTACTCTGACCTCGAGCGCAACCGGGAGGCAATCAAAAACGACCCAATTATCCAAGCGCTCAACGGCGAGATGGAACCGCTGCAAAAAGCCGAAGGCAGCATCACGACGCCGAAAGCCTCCGAACTCGACGACGTCGTTGAACCTATCGACACGTACCAAGTGCTCGATGCTGATTCCAGTCAAGAAGAAGCAATTGAAGCGGCGAAACGAGGCAAGAGCTTCGCACTTCAAGGGCCACCCGGGACCGGGAAGAGCCAGACAATTGCGAACATCATCGCGGAGAAACTCGCTGCCGGCGAGCGCGTCCTGTTCGTGAGCGAAAAGCAGGCAGCACTCGACGTGGTTAAGAATCGACTCGACGATGTCGGCCTCGGTCGATTCTGTCTCGAAGTTCACGGTGAGAAAGCAACCAATACAGATGTTCTCGGAAACCTCGAAACCGAACTGAAGGCTCCGCAAATCAAACCCGCGGACAATCGCGCCAAACAGCTCGGAAAACTCCGCGAACGGCGAGACACGATCAATCAATATGGGCAACAACTGTTCTACTCCCCTGACGGATGGGATCTGACGGCGTACCAAGCGTTCGGCATCGTGAGCGAACACGCAGACGCTCCCCGCATCGATGTCGGCATCACGCAGCCACTGAGCGTGGACCAAGCGACACTCGAAACCGCCATCGATGAGTTAGAGACGCTCGCGCGCTTCGATGAGGAAATCGATACCTACGAAACCAGCCCGTGGCGACACACCACGCTCCGACAGTGGGGTGTCGATACTGGCGACTCAATGCGCCAGTCTTTATCGCGGCAGGTCAAAGCTATCGAGACGCTGCAAGACGTTGCAAACGAGTTTGAAAATGAATTAGATCTTCGGCCGGACTCTCTCACTGAATTCCGTGAGGTGAACCAACTGTTGCAGCACGTCTCGAACCGCCCGGATATCGCCTGGCAAGATGCATTCTTCGACGGGTCGTTCGCACAGGAAGGCGGACGGTTCGAGGAACTCGCAGAACTGGAACAAGAGCGCGAATCGCTCATCAATGAGCTTTCAGACCACTACCAGCGGAGTTTCTTCTCTGCGAACGGCGCGGAGCTCAACAACGAACTCGCAGCATACGGAATGCTGAAGCTAGTCAAACCAAGTTATCGGTCTCTCAAACGAAAGATCACGACCCACGCTCGAGACGACTACGATCCGAACCATGACCAACTCCTCGAAGATACACGCAAGCTCGCAGAGGTCCAGCGAATTGAAGACCGGAGAGAAGATTTCCGGGGCGTTATAGAGCGTCTTGGACCGCTGTACGAGGGCGGTGATACGGATTGGGAGACGCTAACCCAGGCACAGCGGTGGGTCGCCAGGCTCAACGAGCACGACTCTATGTTCACGAACCCGATCGTCGAGTCCCTGGTTGAGAACACGCTTCCAAGCGTGGATCCGTTACTCGAGCGGACGGGCGCAGCGCTCGCGGACTACGACGACGCTGCCGCGTTCTTCGAGAACGCAATGAGCATCGAGAAGATACGGGTCAACGGTACGCCACTCCGGCAGGCATCGTTCCCCGAACTGTCGGAGACACTCCAGAAGCTTCGTGCTGACGTCCCTGCCTTGCAGCGCCGCGTCCAGTTCGCCTCACAACTGGACACTGTCCGTGACACAGTCTGTGAGGAGTATGTCAAGCGGTTCCTCCAAGGGGACTACAGGAGTGACCATCTCGTCGCGGCGTTCAAGAAGCAATTCTACACGAAATGGCTCAACAGCGTATACGAGCAAACAGGTCTCGGGTCGTTCAACGCAGACGAGATGGAACGGTACGTCGAGGAATTCCGCCGCTTGGACAAGGAACAACAGGAACTCGCAAAGATCGAAATCCAACACGAAGTGACAAAGCGCCGGCCTTCGTTAGATCTTGAGCACGCCTCCAGCGCGGAGCAGGTCCTCGTACGCCGAGAAGCGGAAAAGCAACGCAAGCACAAGCCGCTTCGTGAGTTGTTCGACGAAGCAGGCTCGTTCATCACGCAGCTCACGCCGTGTTTCATGATGAGTCCGCTGTCGGTCGCGCAGTACCTCAAAGCGGACTCAATCGAGTTCGACACCGTCGTGTTCGATGAGGCCTCACAGATCATGCCGCAGGACGCTGTGAGCAGTCTTATCCGTGCCGATCAGGCGGTTATCGCAGGTGACACGAAACAACTCCCGCCGACGTCGTTCTTCCAATCCGACGTGGAAACCACAGAAGACGTACGTGAAGACCTCGACAGCATTCTCGAGGAAACAGCCTCTGTCCTCCCAGAGAAGAATCTCCGATGGCACTACCGAAGCCGTACTGAGGAACTCATTCAATTCTCGAACTACCACTACTACAACAACAGTCTGCGGACGTTCCCGGAGAACGACCCCGACGTCGAAACTGGAGTGGATTTCGAGTATGTCGAAGACGGCGTCTACGACCGAGGGGGCTCGAGACAAAACGAGGTCGAAGCACATCGAGTCGTCAATCTGATCGAGGAACACGCAGAAGAACGGAGTAACAAGAGCCTC
Organism: Haloferacaceae archaeon; assembly: GCA_028274825.1. GTDB lineage: Archaea > Halobacteriota > Halobacteria > Halobacteriales > Haloferacaceae > J07HR59. The sequence continues at coordinate 1,262 of JAQCMZ010000175.1, read as the reverse complement.
GGCGTCGTCGCGTTCAGCAGCGCTCAAGAACAAGCTATCCGAGACACGCTCGCTGAGCGACGTGAGGAGAGCGCCGTGCTTGATGCGTTCGTCAGTCAAGACGACGTGCTTGACGAGTTCTTCATCAAGAACCTCGAAATGGTGCAGGGCGACGAACGCGACCGGATGATTTTCAGTGTTGGCTACGGGCCCGCTCAAGACGGCACTATCTCTACGAATTTCGGCCCGATTAACAAGAGCGGTGGGGAACGCCGCCTCAACGTGGCAGTGACGCGGGCGAAAGAGCACATCACGGTTGTGTGCTCGATGCTCCCCGGCGACATCGATCTCTCAGGCTCGAACAGCACTGGTGCCAAGCACTTCAAGAACTACCTCGAATACGCCCGCAAAGGCGAACAGGCGCTCGTCCGGGACGACGAAGTGACGGACACGCTCGATTTCGATTCACAGTTTGAAGAGGCGGTATACGACGCACTCGAAGCGGAAGGGTACGATGTTGTCTCACAAGTCCAGAGTTCCAGCTACAGCATCGACTTAGCCATCAAACACCCAGAGCAGCCCGGGAAATTCATACTTGGTATCGAGTGCGACGGGGCTGCGTACCATTCCTCGAAGACGGCTCGAGACCGAGACCGGACTCGGCAGATGGTGCTCGAGGAGTTGGGCTGGACGATTCACCGAATCTGGTCACCGGATTGGGCTTCGAACAAAGAACGAGAGATACGTAAAATCAACGACAAGATAGACTCTCTCATAGCCAACGATTCGAGTTCCGCCGAGGCTGAATAGGTTCCCTCGCATGAGCCGGAAGCGATTGAGTTCGATTCAAAACCGATCACGCTGAAATCACAGAGTACCAGCTACCGGATCTCGAACGCATGGGATTGGAATTCTATGCCGTCGTCGGAGGGTTTATAAGTATATTAAGTGGACACTGTCTAGTTAAGCCAGTTTGAGAAGTGAGCAGGTCGTTGAGTTTCTTGATCAGAATGCTCGCAGACCTGCTCAGCGAGTGTTTTGCAGTGGATTTAGAAGAAACTTGGGAGCGTGAGCGGACGGCGACGCCCGTCAGGGCGTTGGCCGTCCGCCTTCACGCGACCGGTTGTTCACTCAGAGAGACAACAACGATTTTGGCTGAATTAGGCGTTGAACGCTCACATGGAGCGGTCTGGAATTGGGTACATAGGCTCGCTGACAGCGGACGCGACCCGCCGACGGCGAAGCCGTCAAGGGTCGCGGTTGACGAGACCGCTGTCAAAATC
>JAQCMZ010000172.1 GCA_028274825.1 Haloferacaceae archaeon | reverse complement strand
GCGAGATCTCGATTCGAGGGGACTTCCTCGGTAGTTAGCAGTTGCAGGATCTTCTGACGCTTCGGAGTAAACACTCGCTCGGCTGCCTCGCGTGAAAGGACCTTGACTGACCCAAACCCTTCCGTAGAAAGGGCACGAGCGACGCCCGTCCGAAGCAGGGTTCGATCCGGAGATGGTTCATTCCCCGAAAATATAATTTCATCACCGCTGGTGGAGAGTTCAGATGATTCACTCAGTTAATATCAGACCCCATACTATTGTATGAGACCTCATAATACATATTTCGCGCTGGATTGCGGAAAGAAGCGTTGTAATGAGTATATTCGGGGTAGTTCTGAATACGTATTGATGCTCGTGTTTAGCTGATCGATAGCCGGTGGATACTCGACCGTCGGGTGGGACTGGAGAGCGTGGGGACTTCCAAGATCTCCTCAGCACCGTTGCCAACGACTCTACTCCTAACTAAACAGTATCGGAGTACAGCACGAAGAACTGACCGCTAGCTTCGCGGTGTTTTTCTCATCGAGACTGAGCGGGGTGCTCGGGCGGTGTTGTTGGAACGTGTCTAATACGGATGGGCATCCGACCTTCCGGCTGCTCACCCGCTCCGCCTGAACGCGAAGAATGTCTCAGAACCGAATTCTAAATTCCAACTTGGAAGGTAGAACGCCTAAGACGTGTGTATTGAGCCCCATCGACTCCCTCTTTGTTCCACTTTGTTCAGGTCTCGAACTGATGTTACAGATTGTGTCTAGATTGCCGTTTTCCCCGGTGCGTGGTTGAGAGGCCCAGCAACCCGAGGGAGCCGAACCTTCTTGTGTAGTACGAGAGTACTACAAACTATGGCACAATCCGACACCACTCCTGGCGGGAACGACGAGAAGGTCAATCTCCGGCTTCCGAAGGACTTCCTCGCTGACCTCGATGAGCAGTGGCAGGAGCAGGGGTACAACTCGCGTTCGGAGTTTATGCGCGAGGCGCTGCGCGACGCGGTGTACGGGACGCGCCTCTCGAAGCGGGCACTCGAAGACTTACTGGAGAGTCAACGACAATTCGCCGAAGGAGAGACGGTAAGCGCCGAGGAAGCGCGGGAACGGTTCGGCACAGATGAGTGATGGGGAGTGGACGTGGGAACTCTCCGGTCGAGCGGCGAACAGGCTCGGAGCCCTCGATGCTGAAACCCAACAGCGAGTGCTCGACAAGTTCGACGACGTGGTGTCGGACGAGTTCCGCGAGCCCCCGGACTTCGCCAAGCCGTTGACCGGCGCGAAGCCGTGGCAGTCGTTGCGAGTCGGTGATTATCGGGCAACCGTGCGGTTCGACCGTGGGAACGAAGTAATGCAGGTCGGCGCAGTCGGCCATCGGTCGACCATCTACGACGAGTTCCCCTAGTGGTTTGTCAGGGTCACTTGGCTTTAGAACTGTAACGTCGTTCATCGACTGAGAATTTGGAGAACAGCAACCGGAAGACAAACCGGTAGAAAAATAGGCAATAAATGGTCTAAGACGCCCGAATTCGACTATCTGCTCTCCCGTTGCTCAACCTTGTTCAACTCGATCAGTAGCCGGAACACCGCCTTCACCAGGTTCGAATCCACATCGAAGTGCTCAGCGTTCCGGCCCGCTCGCTCCATCACGCGCTCCTCCTGTCCTTCGTCGGTCGTCGGGAGGTCCTGGTCCGCTTTCACCGCCGCGATGGAGTCGGCGACGTAGGTCCGCCGCGCGATCAGTTCCACGATCTCCCGGTCGATGCTCTCGATCTCCTCCCGGAGGTCGTCCAAGGACGGTTCCTCG
>JAQCMZ010000153.1 GCA_028274825.1 Haloferacaceae archaeon | reverse complement strand
TCTGCGAGGAATTCACGAAGCCGATACTCGCGGACTTCCGCGAGTGAAGGGACGCCATCAGTTGTTAGTTCCTCGATATCGGGAAGTTCCGCCATCGGGTTCGGTACACCATTCGTCGTAGCTTGATTGTTCATGTCTGTCTTCCTCCGTCCGTTTTCGCGCCCATCGGAATGGGCAAGCAGGCCCGCTCTAGCTAGTGCGTTGAGTTGTGCAAACTGCGTGAGTACGTGCTTCCAAGAGAGCCTGCTCTCGTCATCACGTTCTCGTTGCTGTGCGAGTCGAGTGACATACTGATCAAGGAGCCACTCACGATTGATTTGTTCTCCTGCAAGCATCGCAAACGAGAGCCACTCGCTGGGCTCGTTTGCCATCGCACCGTCAGTGCCCTCGGTGAACGAAACAGTATCCTGTGCGTATGCCCCACCGAGGATGTTCGAGACCACGGCATTTTGATCCGTCAGTGCTCGAATATGCCGCCAGTCGTCCGGTTGACTGAATCCAATTTCGCTGAAGGATAGGCTCGAAAGCACATTGACGTGTGCTTTGCTAATTTCACGTGGTGGATAGATTGTCGCATCCGGTTCCTCGTTGAACACGAAAATATCGCCTTGATCATCGCGGATGGCAATGACGTAGAATCGAAGTGCGTTGACGTGCGACTCGTCATCGGTTCTGTCTTCTATTTGTCTTTGCAGCCACGCTATTTTGTGTTCCTCTCCAAGGTCAGCGTCTTGTAACTCTGACAACGTCCAATAGAGTAGTTTCGCTCGCTCGTCGGACATTGTCATGAAGTACGGGAGTGTGTAAATGCCCAGTCCGTTGCGCGTCTCTCGACAGGCATCAAGGAGGCCCGTACCTGCATCAAGCAGCAATGCGGCATCATCGCTCACGGGATGCTCTCGCCAAGACTGCTCTCGTTTCAATTCGTCGAATTTCTCCGTATGCTGGAGTGTGAAAAGGGCAAACGGATCCTCGGCAGCACCGACGACATGGTTTTCCTCACCGGTTATCATACACGCTGCGTTGCCTTCAGAAGTGCCGTTGACGTTTTTTGTGACATATTTCCGTGCCTTTCGAGCACGCATCGCTTCGTTGAAGACAGGAACCTCTCCCGGATAGAACCAGTCCGGTTCGTTGTCAACAGGTGGATCTTCGAGGTTAGCTGGATCAAGTTTCAGCTTAACAGTCGCAACGACCCGAGGCTCACCGTTGATTTTCGCATTCACCTCCTGTTCAATACGATCTTGGATTTTCTCGGTTGCACCAAGCTCAGCGAGAGCATGTATGAGCCAGCCGTCGGGGTGTTCTTCTGCAACCTTGCCAATGGCTGGCTCACGACCATCAGCATTCGTCCACCGTGTTAGACAGTCGTCACAATATGTGATAACTGTCGATGCATTCGATCCACTGGTTTTCGAGCCACAACGAGTGATACTGTGGTCGATCCCGCGCCCCCACGGAAACCGGGACAGACCCAGCCGTGGAGCAATCTCACGCGACAACGGTATCACTTCAATCCCTTCGTACGATGGATCATCCCCAGTAAAATCGACCTTGATGCTAACGAGGAACCGCTCTTTATCATCCTCGCCTGCGATGAACGGTTCGAGTTCACTGGGGGTAAAGTACAGCGAGTATTCTTCTTGACCGGCTGGCGTCGATCCACCGCTTGCCGCCTCCGCGAGCGCGCCGTAGGTGGCTTGGACTTGCCGAAGGGAATGGACAGTTTCTGTGGGAAGCAGCGTATTGAGCTTGTCCGTATCAAGGTCTGCGTCATCTGACATCAGTCATCCCTCCTAGCGACCGTTTCTCCTGTGGCTTCTGAGGCAGGGATAACCGAGTCCTCATTGAGATTCACGAACCCGAGCCCCAGGGAGTTCCGCTCGCCGAGCCCGCAGTCCAGCGCGAGGTTGAGATGCCGGCGATGGTGGTCGTCCCGAACCGTGTAGGAGAACTCCCACTTGCTCAGGACGTAGGTCATCTCCTGGCCCTCGGTGACGGTCACCGGAACGGCAAACGTCTTGATCAGTTCGTAGCCGTCGAACAGGTCGCCGTCGACATCGCTCGGTCCCGGCAGGTGGTCGTGGGCGAAGCGGTCGTGTTTTTGATCGAGGTTGTCCTCCAGTTGCTTCCGCAGCGGTGCCATCGAGTGTTCGGGCCGCCAGAAGACGGCGGTATCACCGCCGGGGTGGTCGATGCCATACTCTTCGCACCGCCACGGCGGAATCCGAATCAAGAGGCCGGTTCCGGTTTCAATCGTTCCGCGTGTGCCGGGCTCGCCGACATCGGGTTCAAGGGAGGTCACGTCGTCGACATGGAACGGCATCTCGCCGATGTTCAACTCCGGCTCCTCAAGCAGGTCGGCGGCGACGTTGGCCAGGAGTTCCTCGTCGGGCGAGGCGACCAGCAGCTTCCGGTCGTCGCCGGCCTCCATGTCGTACGGCGGAAACGGATTCGAATATGAGAATCCCGGCGGCTCGCCGTCGCCATGTCGGTCGTCGTAGGCGGTACCGTCGAGCGCATCCCAGAGCCGACCCCGAAGCTTGTGGTGGTAATCGTTCTGGTAGGCGGCGTCCGCGCGGGCGGACAGATGGGCCATTACACGCACTCGGATGACTCACCTCTGAAGCGGGGAAGCATGCAGCCTGTCATACAGACAACGAATACTAAAAAGGACGCCACGCTGAGTGAAAGTAGAACAGCCCATATGCATTGATCTGCGGCGTCGTGA
>JAQCMZ010000117.1 GCA_028274825.1 Haloferacaceae archaeon | reverse complement strand
TCACGCGGCCGAATCCCACCGCACCGCTGGGTTGGGAGTGGCAGGGTTGCAGACTCCCAAGCCAACACACCGTTGGAATCGGTGAGTGACCGGTCGATGGGCAGTCTCTTGGGAGTGGCCACCCCGGGACTCCTCTCGTTTGTCGGACTCGGATTCCCAGTGTTGTGTTGGCCACAGGGAGTCCAACAGACTGCGACGGACTCGGAGTGACTTTCTCTGCAAGTATTTGCCCGATGCTTGGTGTGTGATTCCCACATCGGGCCACACTCTGTTTCCAGTGTGGGCGGACACTCGAACCGCCAGTTGTCGGGCGCTCGGCTACACTGGGGTCGTCCCCAGTGCGCCGACGCTTGCAGAGACGGTGTTTTGGAGAAAAACGGTCGGGAATTGCCGCTGTGACGGCGCGTATCCACGCCGTGAACGACGTGGGAGTGCGCCTGTTCCACCTATAACAGTCCTTGGCAGTTTGGGGACTGTTATTCAGTTCGGGGGTGCGGCAGGGAGGATATCTTTGAGACAGTGAAGTTCAGGGAATAACCGGTCCGAATCATCTCACTGAATTCTGAAAACTCTCCCTCGGGGACTTCCCCAATTTCGAGTGACGCCGTTCGTCCTCCGGTCGGAGTACCCGAAGGTGACCACCGTGGACGTGCCGTGGTGGAGCGTAGACGATGAAGCACAACTGCGCCACCGCCTGGAGAAGCTCATCAAGGGCGGCGGCGTCTGCGAGTTGGAGACTGTCGATCACGGCGTGGTCGGCGGCTCCGATGGCGACCGTCCGGTCCGGTCCGGTGGAGACCGCGATGTCCGGACTCACCCGCGTCGGGAACCACTCGAAGGGCGGCTTCGGAGAGTGTCGAGTGAACACAGTCACTCCGGATGAACCCACCCTCAACAAACAGATAAAAGCCGAACTCGGAGCAGTGACAACCGAACACTGACCGGCAAGGATTCCGCAGTGTCTTGATTGGTCAGACTGAATACCGGAGATCACAGTGCCAACAACTGATAAGCGGGAAACAACAGCCCCCCGAAAAGACCATCCGAACACGATTTTTGATAACCGGCCAGTGTTGTCGGCATCGAGACGGTCGGCTCGAAGACCGAGACAACCCGAGTCTGTGTCCCCCTCGAATACGGTGATGGCCAACCCGCGTCGGGTGAGTCTCACCAATTGCCGGTACAGGCTGAGCCACTCCAGCAGATCCGAACAGACTCCACCACGCGGTAGTCGGGGTGTTTTTCCCGATTGATTTCGGAGTTACACACATGGACGAGACACTCATCGACGACGAGACAATCCCGTTATCGCGGCGCTCACGGCTCCCCGGCGCCGGATTCTTTTATCCGGATTCAGCAGACGATGACCGTGCTGAAGAACGAACACGAGAAGCACTCGATGGAGCTGAGGCTGCCATCGTCACTGACACTGACGCTGACGGATTAGCGTGTGCGGCGTTGATCCGTGAGACGTACAGCGCAGCGTTATCAGCAGCCGACTTTGAGGCGGTGCTGGTTGGACGCGTGGACGACACAGACGGGGTCTCGGAAACCCCTGCAGAGACACCCGACACTGGATCCACGGACACCGCGGGAGTCCAGCAGACAGAGACACGAGCCGAAGCCGACGACGGGAGTCTCGACCTCGAGCAGGTCCACACGGAGTCATCTGTCGCTCTCCTCGGAGCAGGCCCGCACTCGCTGGTCGACTCGCTCGAGCGGGTCGCGGAGTACGCAGAGCCGGGTATTGACGTGTACGTGTGCGATATCGCCCCCGACGACTTCGAACCCGTTGCTGAGCCACTGGAGACGCTCACCACCAACTGTGACCGCGTCTCGTGGTATGACCACCACCGGTGGGACGCCGATATTATCGAGTCGGTTCGCGGTGTGGGTGTTGACCTCGTGGTCGGCGACTCCGATGAGGAGTGTTCTGCTGATGTCACTCTCCGATCGCTGGCGTATGATTTCCCCGAGCGATTCGCAGAGTTGGCTGCGGTGACACGAGATCACGATCTCTGGATCAAAGACGACCCCCGAAGCGACGATCTCGCCGATTACTCCTACTGGGGGTCGACTGAAGAATACGCAGCCATTGTCGGTGCGTATGGTGTCGACCTTCCGGAGACAGTCGAGGCTTATCTCGGGAAACAGCGTGAGGAGAAACAGCGTCGAATCGAGGCGGCGACCGACCGGGCGACGGTTCACGAGATTGGCCCCTGGAGAGTTGCAACGACGTACGGACGGTGTTCGCAGAACGAGGTGGCAGAGAACCTTCGACAGGAAGGCGCCGACGCGGCCGTGATAGTCAAACCCGCTGGGAGTGCCAGCATCCGTGGGTCAGATGGAGACGAGAATGCCACAACCGCTCACCAGACCGAACCCGGCGATAGCCGGCCTGGATTCGCCCTTGCCCACGAAGTTGCGGGCCAGGTTAATGGCGGCGGTCATCCGAAAGCAGCAGGCTGTAAGCCGGATATCTACGACGATATGCTGGATTATGCCAATCACTGGTCAACAGAGGGACGAGCCGCAAAACGCGTGATCCTAGCCGCGTTCGAATCCGTCGCCGCACGAGTTGATGCAGGTGAACTGTCCGCTAGTGACAGTTGATCACCCCTGCACAGGAACTTACCCCGAGACTGAGTACGGATTATACTCTTAGATCGAACCTGTCTGCCCGTCCCGCCGACCGATTCTCAACTAACCAGCCAGACACACTGCGGTGAGATGGTGATATGTGTTCTCTGTCGTTGAGCCGAATCGAATCCCACGAAGCATGACACTGACACAGATTACTCGCCGCTGTGATTCCCAATGACCCACTTGTGAGAGTAGCTCGTCCCACAGACGCAATGCGCGTACGCGTGGAGGACATCCCCATCCGCGTAGAGTCCGCCGACATCAGGATTTTCTGGCTCGGTGAACGCGAAGACGAACTCGACATCATGGCTGCTGTCTGTCTCTGCCACAGTATCCGGACAATGTCCGGCATCGAGTGTCGCAGCGATGTCCCCCTCTCGGTCCATGGCAGCCCCGGCAAATTCCATCGCTTTCATTCCGGTCCCCGCCTGGAACGCTTTGCGACCCTTCTCTCCCGGGACAATCAACAACACCCCTTCTTCGCGCGTCTCCCCCATTTCGTAGAGTTTTGATCCCTGATCGAGGAACGCGTCACTGAGATACATCGCCACATCGTCGTGTCGGTCGCCGTCACGAAACGCATCGAGATCACTCATGAGCCACATTCACGCCCGACACCTAACAGTTGTTGGCAATCACACTGCCACTAGAGTCGACCGCGAGCCGGTCGATGTCTCTCCCGATACGAATGTCGGGGTATACCGTGCGTTTCTGACAATTCTGGACGAAACAAGACAAGATGAGACGAGATGAGATGAGACACCTCACACGGCTGTTCCCGCATACCAGACCCAGTGACGTGGACTATCTGATTGTTAACCGAGGCGTTCAGTTAGTATGGACCGATTGAATGCAGACGACTCGTCAGTCGGCGAATCTGAATCAGGGTCCACCGACACAGCCACAAATATCACTCTCGAAATAGCCGGAATGACCCTTGCGCCGCGGCGACTTCTTTCGAGTCGGATTCAACCTCGGAAGGCCCACGATTGCCGCTGAGGACATGCATCTCGCTCACGCCGATAGACTGACCGGCTCGGACAATCTCTGCGGTCGCGCGAAGGTCCCCTTCTGCGGGGAGAAGATAGCTGACGTTGAGATTGACCGTTGCAACCCCGCCAGCGCGGGGGTCCTCAAAAGATGTCCGCTGAACGAGACCGCCGGCTGTGTCGACCAGTGTTGCTGCAATTCCGCCGTGGATCGTTTCTCCGTCGCTGTTGGTGAGTTTCTCGTCGAACGGGATCGATAGGACGATCCGCCCACGTTCGACAGTCTCCACGCAAGTGTTGAGCCACGAGAGATACCCGTGTTCTGTCTCGATTCTGCGTCGGGCGAATTGTTTCGCCTCCTCGGAAAGCGGCGGTAGTTCCGCTGGATCAGTCTGATTCATATATGAGTACTGCCACCGCATTGTTTGTACCCAACGGACTGTCTGTTTTGAGCCGCGAGGTCTCTTCGGCTAGTCACTCGGTTCGTGATCAAACTCTGTAGTTTCGCCTCGATACTCCGCCAGCAGCAACAGCACACTCCTGACGACCAGTTCCTCTCCGCTTGTCTCTATTGACCGAAGCAGGCCACGTGGACAGAGACTTGCCACTGACGATTCCCGTGGGACACACAACGGCAAAGTGTCTGGTACGGATTAGGCTGTCTCGGTCTATTAATAACTGAATATTTGCGTGTCACCTCGACACTGTTATGAGTGTCGGGAACTTATAAATAACAACGAGTCACAAAGACGAGTATTACAACAAGTCTTGCCGTTTTGTTATGCTTACTAATTAGCTACTGTATCAGTAAATCCCTACTGAATGGGTGCTCCTATTACTCATACTCCCTCATCAATTGAGCAGACTGGTAGGTTGAACAGCCCTTCTGAGTGAATGTACTGTGTCGTCCCTGAATCGACATAGCTCTTTTAGGGTGACTCTGAGTCGATTTCAACGTGGTGAAATTCAAGAATATTATCACTTCTATCGTCAATCAGCACGGCGAACCAGTTGACTCCGACTTTCATCTCGACATCGAGTCTGACTCGGACGCAATAATGGATCTAAGTATTGAGCGACACGGCGACGAACTCACTGTCTGCCAGTATTACCTCCAGCGGGGCGACCTGATGCGAGATCCT
>JAQCMZ010000139.1 GCA_028274825.1 Haloferacaceae archaeon | reverse complement strand
GTCGGATATTCCACGTTCCAATCTGAGGTTTTGGGATATAACAGTACATAACAAGTTATGGGAGCGTTTCACGATGCACATCCACCGAACCTACCGAGCGACAATCCTCGACCACTGTCAGGTAGATGAATCGCTTGACAGGCATGGGTGGAGCGCATCGAAACTGTGGAACGTCGCGAACTACCACTCCCGCCAAGTCTGGGAGAATACGGGCGAGATTCTCGACGATTCGGACTTGAAAAGCGAGTTGAAGACTCACAACAACTACAAGCGACTGCATAGTCAGTCCAGTTCGTTCGAAAATCCCTGATTTTCGTGATGCCAACAATCTCCGATTGTTGAGCACAGCGCGTTCTGGAGGAACTCGCCGAAGCCTTCAATTCATGGTACAAAAAGAAGAAGTCTGACGACCGCGCGAATCCGCCCGGCTACCGCAAGAAAAACTACTCCGACAACCAAGGCCGTCGCGTCCACAAAAAACACCCTCGTTCAACGGTGACGTGGAAGCAGAAAGGCATCCGTCACGACACCAAAAACGGGCGAGTGCGCCTGTCAAAAGGCGCGAATCACAAGGAACACCCCCGGGCATGGGAGTACATCCTCGTTGAATACGAGACCCGCCCCGGTGTCACCGTCGAGAACCTGCAACAGGTCAGAGCAGTCTCCGACAAGGAGAAGCGCCGATGGGAACTACACTTGATGTGTAAGCACGAAGTTGAGACTCCCGACGCCCCCGGTGAAGAGTCGGCTGGCGTTGACCTCGGCATCTGTAACTTCGCGGCAGTTGCGTACAGCACTGAGCAAGCCGACTTGTACCCCGGCAACCGTCTGGAAACAAGACGGCTACTACTTCTCAAAAGAAACCGCCAACTGTGATGATTCAGGCGGCGAAGAAGCCACTCGTCTACACTCACAATGGTCGGAGCGCCGCACCCACTTCCTCCACGGTCTCGCCAAACGCATCGTTGAGAAGTGTATCGAGCGTGGAGTTGGCCAAATCAACGTCGGCAAACTCGCTGGTGTTCGAGAGGATGAAAACGGCGACTCGAAGAACTGGGGTCGGCACGGCAACCTCAACCTGCACGGTTGGGCGTTTGACCGCTTCACCAATATCCTCGACTACAAGGCAAAAGTCGAAGGTATCGATGTCGGAGAAGTTCCAGAACGGAACACGAGTAAGACGTGTTGTGTGTGCGGGAGAGAAGACAAGAGTCAGCGTGTTGAACGCGGCCTGTACGTGTATGAGGAACCCGACGATGCGTTCAACGCTGATGTGAACGGGGCGGAGAACATCCGTCTCGACATCAATCAACGTAACTCCGAGTCTTCGGCCAGTTTGGACGATGATAGGAGTTCCGGCTGGTTGGCACAGCCTGGAGTCTCCCTTCATGACCTCTCCCGAGGGTTCCAACCTCGGGCAGAGGTGGGAGACTGCAAACCGTAATATCCCAACCCAGCGGTGCGGTGCCGTGGGATTCCCGTGTCTTCAGGCGCGGGAGGATGTCAACCACGCTCTCAGGAGACAAGCGCTGGCAGGCCATAGCGGGTAATTTACACAACAGGTGAATGTAGCGTCTTTAGATGCCGGCGCGCTCCCGACAACTGCCGGGCAGCCGGCAGAAGTGGTGCGTTTTTTATCGAGGGCACACCACCCGAGTAATATGCGAATACTCGCGTTCGATGGGCGAATGGGCGCCAGCGGGGATATGATCCTCGCGGCGCTGGTGGCTGCCGGGGCCGATCCGGACGCTCTCGCACCCGTCGAAGAGGAACTCCCGGTTCGGTACGCAATAGATCAGACGGTCAAAAACGGTGTCGACGCGACGACTATGGATGTCTACCTCGATACCGAGATGACACGAGATGCCGAACAGCAGTCAGACTCCGATGACGAGCGCGACTCTGCCGGGCACGTATCCGATCACGAGAGAGAACAAGCAACCGGTAGCGAGCATCACACCACAGCAGACCACAGTCACACTGACGGACACGGCCACGATCACACAGCAGATCACAGCCACAATCACGTCGAAACCCCGTCGAAATCGAGTAAGGCTAGCAATCACGAACACGCAGAAGGGTCAGGGATAACCCGCTCGTATGAGGAAGTTATCGAGATTGTCGGGACAATGTCTCTCTCAAAGGCGATTGAACAGCAGGCCACGTCGATTTTCGAGCGATTGGGACGGGCCGAGGCGGCAGTTCATGCAACTGATCTTGAGGAGACGCACTTCCACGAGGTAGGCACAGACGACGCTATCGCGGACGTGGTTGGGGCAGTGTTGTTGCTCGCCGAGTTAGATGTCGACCGGATCGTCACGACACCGCTCGCAACGGGAGGTGGCGAGGTGACGATGAGCCACGGCACCTACCCAGTCCCGGCACCAGCCGTCGTCGAACTCGCGGAGGGGGCCAACTGGGCGATGTGTGGTGGGCCTGTCGAGGCAGAGCTCTTGACGCCCACCGGGGCCGCGATTCTCGCAGAACTCGCAGATGGCGTTACCCAACTGCCAACGGTCGATGTGAGCACGTCGGGTTATGGCGCCGGAGGGTACAGCTTCGACGAGTATTCAAATGTCTTCCGAGCTATTGTTGGCGAGTCACAGACTGGTCTCCGCCGCGACGAGATCACTGTCCTCGAGACAAACGTCGATGATGCTACACCAGAGACACTGGGTCGACTTCATGACACACTCGCCGAGGTAGGGGCTCGCGACGTCTCTGTGCTTCCTGTGACAATGAAAAAATCTCGCCCCGGGCATTTGATAAAAGTGATCTGCGACCCGGCAGATGCAAAGCGTGTCGCACGCCGACTGGCGACAGAAACTGGGAGTCTGGGAGTTCGTGAGGGTGGCGTCACTCATCGATTTGTCGCCGACCGGTCGTTCGAAACTGTCCACCTGGAACTGGGCGAGGAACACTTCGAGATAGCGGTGAAGATAGCGCGAACGAGCGACGGGACCCCGTTCGATATCAGTGCCGAATACGATGATGCTGCTTCGGTGGCCGACAAGACAGGGGTGCCGGTTCGCGAGGTGGTTCGGCAGGCAGAAGCGTCTGCTGAGTCGGAACTGAATTTCTAAATTTGTTCCTCCATTGACATCCTCCTCCGCGTGACCGCGGCCGAATCCCACGCCACCGCTGAATTGGGAGTGTCAGGGTTGCAGACTCCCAATCCAACACACCGTTGGAATCGGTGTGGAACCGGGCGACGGGCAGTCTCTTGGGAGTGGAGTGGCCACCCCGGGACTCCTCTCGTCTGTCGTGCTCGGATTCCCCGTGTTGTGTTGGCCACGGGGAGTCCGGCAGACTTCGGCAGACTCGGAGTGACTTCCTCTGCAACTGTTCGCCCCCGGTGGTTGGTGTGTGATTCCCACATC
>JAQCMZ010000137.1 GCA_028274825.1 Haloferacaceae archaeon | reverse complement strand
AATCGGGTGCCTGGGAGGGTCAGCCTTGGCGGCTCGCGCAAGACGTCGATGCCTCGGAATACGACGTCACCCGAGCCCTCGCGCTCCTCGAACAGCAGATGAGTCGCGTGAAGAGTACGACCGTGATCGTCGATGGGTCCCCGCACAACGTGTACTATGTCAAGCAGTAACGACGCAAACGACGATCCAGAAGTCCTCACGGGAGTCCACAAGGAACTCCACGACAAGTACTGTGCGTTCCTCAAGGGGAAGGGAAAGTCTGCAACGCTGCAAACACGACGCTCCTGTCTCCACCAGTGGATGGTTCACTGCCAGGAACAGGGAGTGAACCCCAAATCCGCAGAAGAAAGCGACGTCCGGGAGTTCGTGGATCAGAACCTACACAAGGCCGACACTATGATCGCCTCTCTTCTGTCTACTGTCTCCGTATTCTACATCTGGGCGTACAACCGGGACTACTGCGAAACCAATCCGGCAGAGAACGTCTCACTGGACGATACCGACTACAATCACATCGACCCACAGACTTCACAAAAGGTCAAGATACTCCAACAGCGTGGCGAGACGGACGACGCCGTCGTGGCTATCCCTCCCAAGGATGTCCAGAAGATATTCGAGCACCCTGGATCGCCGGCCATCCGCAATGAGCTGGTAATGCGGTTGCTGTATCAAACCGGTGTTCGATCAGTCGAACTAGCCAACATTCGGCTCGCAGACATCGACTTCGGGAAGCGTGAAATCCGCATCACGTCCGCGAAAGCGACCGCGGGAGACGAGAACTATATCCGATACGTCTACTACCACGAGAATCTTGACTACCTAATGCGAGAGTGGGTGGAGAAGCAGCGCCAGTCATACGCGCCGGTAGCCGACTCTGACTACCTCTTTCTCACTCAGCAAAAGCCGAAAATGCGGCCAAGCTACATCAGCCGGATCGTGAAAGAGCAGGCCAAGGAGGCAGGAGTTAACGAACCAATTACCGAAGATGCGAACGGGAACACGAGGTGGCTCGTGACCGCACACACGCTTCGCCATTCAATGGCGTCCCACTCAGCGAACGGGACTCACCCTGCTGATCCGAACGAAGATGGGATCCCCGTCCACATGTTGGCCAAGGTCCTCGGTCACCGGAAACTGGATACAACGATGAAATATGTCTCTACGGACTGGAATCAGATCAGTACCGTATTTCATGAGCGAGGCCCTCGTTGACATCCTCCCTTCTAAAAATTAGTTCACTGCCTTGTACACGCGACTTGGTCCTCGACCGCCGCTTTCGACGAGGTTGTACTGTTCGAGCTTTCCGAGATATTTTCTGACGGTACGCTTAGATTTGGGATCGTCAATACGCTGCTTGTAGCGAGTGAAGATTTCTTTTGGCATAAGTTCGTCATCGTCTCGGAGTACTTGATAGATAGCAAGTTGGTGTGACGAAAGCCGGTTTAGACTCTTTTGTCGGAGTTCCGATCTCGCCTCTGGAATCGCTACATCTATATCCACATCTCGGATGTGAGTGCTA
>JAQCMZ010000086.1 GCA_028274825.1 Haloferacaceae archaeon | reverse complement strand
ATTGCACGTCGGCGTCGGTCCGCCTGACCACGAGGCTCCCGGCAAGGTAACTCACGAAGACAGCAGCGGTGACGCCGGCAACTACCCCCCAGCCGGGATCGAAGTTAGGCAGCCACGCAATGATGAGTCCGTACGTCAGCGGGATGCTGACCGTCACGTACCGACTCCACGGGCGGACCGTGGCGATGGTGACCAGCCCGAGAGTGAGCAAAAGCGCGTATGCGGGCGTCACGGCGAAACTCCCGGCGTCGAGGCCGAGATACGCGGTCGTGTAGCCGAGTAGAAACGCCTCGCCGGCTACTAACGAGTTCCCGTCGAGGGCTGACACCGCGACGGTCCCCGCGACGAGGAGTGTCAGCCCTGAGAGGACGGCCCACAGCGGCGTTCCAATCACACTGCGATATGACTCGAACCCGTAGGCTGCATAGACGCTGAAATACGCGATTGCGAGACCCGTGCCAGCGGTGATCCGCCCCCAACGTTGGTATCCCCGGCGGCGTGTGGCGTACCGTCCACCGGCAAGCAGCGTGATTCCGGCGACAGTGCCCGCGGTGATTCGACCGAGCGGGCCGAGAATTCCGGCCTCGATTGCCACTCGAATGAAAAAGACGATCCCAACTACCAGCGCGACGCCACCGATGCGACCCAGCCACTTGATCCCAATATATTGTTCCCAGTTCCGGGATTCGGCGTCTACTCTGTCTCCGTCGGCCGAATCGACCGAGCTGGAGTCCGTTGTCGTGGGAACCTGACCTTCACCTGGCCGATCCAGATCCGCGTGGGAGGATGTTACAGCCTCTGTCTCACCTGTCTGTTGTTCGTGTGAGCGTGTGCGTGCGGATTCACCCTCGTCTGTCGGGTGGTCTTCCGGCGGTGTTGTACTCTCGATTATCGACTCGAGTGTGTCGATACGGTGGTGGAGAGTATCGACTTCCGAACGGAGGTCTCGAACCTCCGCTGTGAGGTCGTCATCGTCGATCATATCTGTAATGTTGAATCAGGCTGTAAAAAATCATAGAAGTCTCACACAAAAACACGAGCAAAGCCCACGACTTCAGCCGTGTAGTTGACCGCCCTCATCGGCATCCGCTGGGAGATACCGAATGAGAGGCTAGCGCTGGGTTCTTATCCTGGGTTACCGACATTTACGCATGGTGACTCTCGGATTTATTGGACTCGGTCACATGGGCGGACCGATGGCGACACAACTGGTTCGCGACGGGCACGATGTCGTCGTATTCGACCGCGATTCAGAGGCTATCGAAGCAATCGAGACAGCGGGCGGGACCGGGGCTGACTCGGCTGCGGCTGTCGGGACGGCTGCAGAGATCATCTATCTCTCACTTCCTGGGCCGGAAGAGGTGAAAACTGTCGTCTCAGAACTCGAAAAATCGATCGAGCCCGGGTCAGTCGTAGTCGACATGACCACCTCGAGACCCGAGACGACTGAGACAGTGGCCGAACGCCTTGCGAGTCACGGGGCGACGGTGCTCGGCTCGCCCGTTAGCGGCGGAACGTCAGGCGCGGCCGACGGGACTCTCACCGCGATGGTCAGCGGTGATCGAGCGACGTTCGAGGCCACGAGAGAGTACTTCGACGCGTTCACGGCGAACGTCTTCTACGTGGGACCGGATCCCGGCCACGGACACGCGGTGAAATTACTCAATAACTACCTCTCGAATACAGCACTGATCGCCACCTCAGAGGCGGTCGTTCTCGGCCAGCAGATTGGGATCGACATCGAGACGATGTGTGAAATATTCAGCGTCAGCAGCGGGCGGAACTCCGCGACCGAGAAAAAATTCCCCGACGCTATCGCGCAGGGACGCGACGTTGGGTTCGCTCTCGAGTTGATGGAGAAGGATACCCGGCTCCTGCTCGAATTCGCCGAGGACAAGCAGGTGCCGCTCCTCGTCGCGAACGTGGTCCGCAGCCAGATTGGACGGACGCGAACCCGCTACGACGATTCCGGCGATATGACCGATATCTACGAGTATATCAGCGAGGTCGCGACGGGTGCTGGCACTCCCCCCTCTGATGGCGGATAAGCCAGGGCGCCACGTCTCGAATCCAACTGCCTACTCCACCCGACGCGCTGGCGATTGAGGTTCCCAGGTGAGCGAGCGTGTCTGAAGCTGACCGGTATTCGAGCCCGAATCGCGGCCACTCGGTTCAGGGACTAGCCGACGAACTGGTCTCGTGACTCGATTGTGACGCCGAGCACGTCACTGACCCAATCGAGTGTGAGCCGGCTGCCACCGGGGCCGCGCGCCCCCCAGAGTTCCATCCTCAAACAGTTCGCCGGAGCTGGCATGACCCCCGTCAGTGACACGACCCTGAGCGACTGCCTGAGCAGACGAGACGTGGACTCGTCTCCTCGACGGGATGTCGTGGCCGTCGTGGGCGATGGCAATATCTCTCGGGGTCTGAGATGTGCCCCGGAAGCGATGGTAACGTGCCGATCCCAGAGGTGGGAGGAACTCCGAGTAGAGTGACAGGTTGAGAATCGTGACCCAGCAGTCGGTGAGTGAGGAGAGATTTCACAGCGGTTTCGGGAACCCACGATGGTCAGAAGATCCTCGATACTGAATACGACAGGCTCATAAAAAGGACAAAGAACACGCACACGGATTCGGCCGTGGGTAACTGACACATGTGTTCTTCACCCGATTGCCCTGCCGCTGTGATCGACACTGAGAGGCAAGAATCTCCGGGGCGATGCCTCTGGATGCGTCTCATGCCGTGCACTTATGGATCTCGCTGATTGTAGTTGGGTATGGTCGAAGTAGCAACTGAAGCGAAGTTTCCCGACGGTTCGGGGACGATCTCGCCTGTACAGGCGGATGTGATAGCATCGGTAACCGAGCAACTCGATACGGAGACGCTCTCGGAACTCGACATCTACGAGGGCGAAACCACGGGTGTGCTGTATGCTGCAACTGGATCCGGCTACCAGCGTGTCGAAGTTTCCCCATATGGATTAGATGTCTCTACTGAAGAGTCCCCCAGTGAGACACTCGTCCCACTCGCCCGGATCGACCCCGACCCGGGAGAGACGATCAGTGATGCAGCTGATTCGCTCTCGTTTGCTGGCGACTGAACGGCGACGATTACCGACTCCTGGGCCAAAGATTCTCGCGTCTCGTCACGACCACAGTACAAACTTAC
>JAQCMZ010000083.1 GCA_028274825.1 Haloferacaceae archaeon | reverse complement strand
TCACGGACGCACCGAGCGTTCGGGTGTCAATTCCAGCTGACCCATCTTGGGAAGCTCGAGGGGAATTACAGTCGCCTCAGATGGCACGCCCCGTTTTGGGACGTGCGGTCAAGACGGTGAAGCCTTGGGGCTTGTCCCCGAGAGACTTCACTTTAGCTGCGCTGAGGCACGCTCTCTCGCATCACACAACACCACTTTCGGCGAGAGGCAAACTGTGGGAATCGCATGAGCAGTCCGATATAATAAGTAGTTCCGGGCGGATTCGAACCGCCGTCAACGGCTGTCTTCCACGGACGGGAATCCCGAACGCGTCCAAAGGCCGTTATGATTGGCCACTACACCACGGAACTATACTTAACAGACATACCGACACGTATGAAGATATTTCGTTTTCGAACGAAAAGTGCGCGACAAACAATCTCTCTGATCACAGGTTCGAGAGTTATCTCAAGCTCAAACCGCTGTCATGCTGGGGTATCACCGCCGTTGATTAGTCGGCAGGCTCCTCGAATGCCGCTTTCAGACAGCTACAGGCATCCGCTTCCGCGTCGAAGCAATCGGGACACTCGGGTCGGCGGTCGATGATTGTATCTAATCGCTCGGCGACAGTGTCGTCGATAACTGCCTCCAGTTGTTTGGCCTCTGCACGGTATTCGGAGACATCGAGTACATTCGCGAGGAATCGCTCAAGAATGCAGTAGGTTTGCAGTGCATCACGTGCGCGTCGGATTCCTTCATCGGTGAGTGTGACTCCTTTGTACTTCTCGTGTTCTGCGAGTCCACGCTCTTCGAGTTTACCAATCATCTCGTTGGCACTGGCGGGGCTGACATCCAGCGTATCAGCAATCCGGCCAGTAGCCGCCGCATCATTGGTTTCCTCTTGGACGAGATATATTGCCTTGAGGTACTGGTCAGCTGTGTTCATGATTGCACCTGCGATATCGACACGACGGTCGGTCGTGCGTCCAGTATTAGTTGTATTGACGTTCTCACATTCCGTTCAGTCTGGGCTGATCCCGGTCGGCATTGAAGCTGCCAGTCGCCGGCCACAGCGGTACTACTGCGCGGCGTGACAGTCGATGTTGGTGTCGGTGTCGGTGTAGATTGTATCATCGTGCTTCCATAACGCGTGCCACTTCCTCGACGCCCTCTGCCTCCTCGCCACGGTGCTCTCGGAGCACTGCAATCAGGTTTTCACGGTCAAGCGAGAATACGGCGTCGGACTGCTCGATTGCCTCGATCAAGTCGTCGTAGAATTTGTACGCTGTTTCCTCGTTACATAATTGATCGTATAGGACACCGTCGAAGTCGTCTGGCTGTGTGCGACCGTACCGGGCTTCTACAAGCGACGCCACCTCATCGAACGGCACACTCTCGACATCGAGATTCTCTATCAGTTCCTCTAACTGACGACGATGCCGTCGAGACTCGTCGCTTGCCTCGCGGAGAAGTTCCGCGAGTGCTGTGTCAGGCTCACCGTCAAGCCCTTTATGATGGGTCGACGAGCGTGCCTCAACGACTTCTTCAAGGACGATCCCGATCTGCAGAAGTCTGGCTAACTCGTGGTCAGAAGAAACCCGTTGTCCGACGCTCATCTGCCACCCCCGGGTCGTCGGGAAGAATTCATGTCGATATCATGGGAACTGCCAACATAAATCGATTCCCCTCGGCCATCTCCCGTTCAATCAACACATATCTCACCGGAGTCAGGGGTGTCACTGACAGTGTCTGATCACTCTGGATGAGACATCACAGAAAACTCTCCGTGGATGAAACCAACTCGAAGATGAATGTTCGAAGTAAGCCTCGTGTTCGCGCTGTGAGACGGTAAAACTGGGATGCCGCGAGAAATTCGATGACTCGTGAGGTTCAGCCGAGACGGCGACGGATCTGTTCGGAGAGATCCTCGCGGAATTCATCGACAGCGATTTCTTCGAGAACGGGCATGAAGAAGCCCTCCACGAGCGTGTCGCGGGCCTGTTTCGGCGGGATCGACCGGGAGACCATGTAGAACAGCTGTTCCTGATCGACTTGTCCCACCGTCGCAGAGTGAGACGCTTCCGTATCGTGGTTGTGGATGATCAGTTTTGGCGAGGCGTCGGCCTCGGCGTCATCCGACAGCATCAGTGTATTTTCTCGCTGGTAAGAGCTCGTGCTCCAGGCGTCACGTCCAACGTCTTGGACGCCCTCGTACACTGACCGGGCCTCGTTGTCGAGGACACCTCGGGTGACGAGATCGGCAGTCGTGTGTTCTGCCTGGTGCCACACACGAGCGTTGATGTCGAGGTGCTGGTCTTCGTTGCCGAAGAATGCCCCGACAATTTGGGATTCGGCGGCTTCTCCGTTCAGTTCACTCTCGATATCCGATCGAGTCAGTTTCGAACCGATGTTCCCCTCGATCCAGTTGACCGTCGCGTCACGGCCAACGTCACCACGTTTGAGGGTGTACGTGTAGCTGTCGTCGTCCAGCGTCTGTAGTGACCCGAACTGAATGTAGCTGTTCTTGCCGGTGACGATTTCCACCAGATTACTGAAGTACCGGTCTTGCTCGGCCGACTCACCAGAGGTGATCGACTCGAGGATGGTTACAGAGGCGGACTCCTCAGCGAGAACCAGGGTCTGACTGAACAGAGACCGCGAGTTCATCTCTGCACGGATAGTGACATCTTCGGCAGCTACACCCTCTGGAACGTACACCACTGTTCCGGTGGTAAACAGCGCCACCGACAGTGCTGTCAGATAGTTTTCCCGCGGGTCCAGCACGGAACCGAAGTGCTCTTTCACCAACTCACCCCGTTCGTCCAGTGCCTCTGCAAACGTCAGTACCTCGACACCATCGTCTGACTGGCGCGAGGTTTCGTCTGCCTGGTTGAGCGGGTCGATGAGCGCTTCGAAATCCAGCGCCTCCAGATCAGTCCACTTGCGACCGGGCGTCTGGATGACATCCGGCATAGCAAGCTCTTCAAGGGCTGCGAGTGCTTCGTGGCGTGTCTCGCGAAGCCAGTCGGGTTCCTCGCGGTTGTCTGCGATTCGGTCGACTGTCTCCTCCGAGATGGAGGCGGGGATCTGGGTGCTCATTACCCGAGCGACCCTTCCATTTCGAGTTCTACGAGCCGGTTCAGTTCGACAGCGTACTCAATCGGCAGCTCTTCCGTGATCGGCTCGATGAATCCGGAGACGATCATTTGTTTAGCGTCATCATCATCAAGACCGCGCGACTGCAGGTAGAACACGTCTTCGTCGCCGATCTTGCCGACGGTCGCCTCGTGAGCGACATCGACTGTCGACTCGTTAATCTCCATGTACGGCATGGTATCGGACGTGGAGTCGTTGTCGAACATCAGTGCGTCACACTCCACAGCCGTTGAGGAGTCACGCGCACCATCAGCCATGTGGACCAGCCCACGGTAATTCGTTCGGCCGCCGTCCTTGGCGACTGACTTCGACTCGATTGTCGATTTCGTTTCGGGGGCGTTGTGGTAGACCTTCGCTCCGGTGTCGATATCCTGTCCGTCGCCGGCGAAGGCGATGGTAATGTGATTGTCCGAGGATCCGCGACCCTTGAGGATGGTCGAGGGGTACAGCATCGTCGCTTTCGACCCCATCGAACCAGACACCCACTCCATGCGGCCGCCTTCTTCCGCGATTGCACGCTTGGTGTTGAGGTTGTAGGTGTTCTTCGACCAGTTTTGCACTGTGGAGTACTGAACATGAGCGTCCTCTCCGACGAACACTTCGACGCCGCCGGAGTGAAGATTGAACTCGGAGTATTTCGGAGCCGAGCAGCCTTCGATGTAGTGGACCTCAGAGCCTTCTTCGGCGATGATGAGCGTGTGCTCGAACTGGCCCATCCCTTCCGAGTTCATCCGGAAGTACGCCTGCACAGGCATGTTGACGGTGACGCCTTCTGGGATGTAGACGAACGAACCGCCAGACCACACAGCACCGTGCAGTGCAGCGAATTTGTTGTCCGTTGGCGGGACAGCTTTGGTCATGAAGTGTTCGCGGACGATCTCTTCGTGTTCGCGGACGGCTTCGTCCATATCACAGAAGATGACGCCTTTCTCCTCCCACTGCTCTTGCATGTTCTGGTAGACAATCTCGGATTCGTACTGAGCGCCGACGCCCGACAGCGCCTGCTTTTCAGCTTCCGGGATACCCAGCTTGTCGAAGGTGTCTTGAATCTCGTCCGGGAGGTCCTCCCAGTTTTCTGCGCCACCACGGGTTTCGATATCGGGACGGATGTACGGAACGATCTCGGCGACATCGACTTCCGACAGGTCCGGCTGACCGGGCCAGTCGGTCGGCATCGGCATCTCTTGGAAGGCTCGCAGCGCACGAAGGCGCCGCTCGAGCATCCACTCAGGTTCGTCTTTGTCTTCGGAGATTATCCGAATTGTCTCTTCTGTAAGTCCTTTCTCGGTCTCGAATGCCGAGTTTTCTTCTTTCTTGAATTCGAACCGCGCTTCAGTGTCAGTTTGTTCGAGGTCTTCTGAACTCATGTATGTATATTATGTTCTGCGTTGGTATGTAAGCTGTGGTAACTACTCGTAGTTACGCCGTCCCGTAGACTTCTTCGCGAACCCAGTCGTATCCATCATCTTCCAGCCGGTTAGCCAGTTCCGCACCGCCGCTTTTGGCAATCTCGCCGTCGATCATGACGTGGACATAATCGGGTTCAACGTACTCGAGAATCCGCTGGTAGTGGGTGATCTGCAACACTCCAGTTCCCTGCTCGTCACGGAGTGCATTGATCCCTTCAGAGACATCTTGAAGTCGGTCGATATCCAGTCCCGAGTCGATCTCGTCCAGCACCGCCACCGCCGGTTCGAGAACGGCTGCCTGCAACACTTCGTTTTGCTTTTTCTCGCCGCCGGAAAACCCCGCGTTGAGGTACCGCTGGGCGTATTCGCCGTCTATGTCGAGGAGTTGCATCTGCTCTTGGAGTCGCTGTTGGAACTCGGCAACACCGATTTCACCGTCGTCGCTTGGCCCTTCCATCGGGGAAGAGTCGTACCCGGCTTCATCCTCGGCATCAGCTTCCTGCTCTTCGTCGTCTTCCTCATCTTCGAACAGTTCCTCGCGCTCGTCGGCTTTGGCGTTGAGCGCTTGTCGGAGGAAGTTTGTCACGGTAACGCCTTCGATCTCTTTCGGATACTGGAATCCAAGGAAGATTCCCAGCGCCGCCCGTTCGTTCGGTTCTAACTCGAGCAGTTCCCAGTGGAGGTCGTCTTCCTCGAGATCTTCGTCGATATCAGCGACATCCTGATCATCGAGATGAAGGGCGATGCTCCCGCCGTTCACTTCGTATGCTGGGTGTCCGGCAATGACTTTCGCGAGCGTGGACTTCCCGGACCCGTTGGGCCCCATCAGTGCGTGAATCTCGTTGGATTTCACCTCAAGATTGACGCCTTCGAGGATCTGCTCGCCATCCTCCTCTGCGACTGCAGCCTGTAGGTTTTCAATTTCCAGCGTTGCCATTTATTTAGATTCCTCGTAGTTGCAAATGTACAGATACACTCATAATGGTTTCGGGATCACCCGGTGATGAAGTCTTGTGTCGTAAACAAAGTTATAGAATGGTAAATCTCACTTTGGTTTTCCCAAAATCGATCGGATCAGTCCAGACAGACAATGTAACGGTTAAAGGTTTCAGCAGGTGTAAATTCGGAGGCAGGTCTCCTGGCTGACCAATTCTATCAAATCAGGATCTGTCAGGATAACATGAGTTTGTGAGTCCATTTGGGGTCAAACCCCGCGGCAGTCGCCTTGTATCGTCTGTATACGGGGTGAGAGACAGGCCCGTATGTCAGAAGTACTGTTCGAGACCGCTCTGTTTTTGCCCGGTCTTCACTTCCTCCCACGAGGTGCCGACAGCTTCGATAACCCGGGAGATCGGCCGTTTGAGTGTCTTCTCGAGCATTTTCTCCCAGTCGACGTTGAATTCCTCAGGGACCTGGTCGGCGTATTCGAAACAGATTACACCGTCTCCGTTCTCCACTTCCCGCTTGAATTCGCCGTACAGCGGGTCCGACTGTGGGTCGAGTTTTTGTTTGGTCTCGACACGCTGCCAGAAGTCGGGATGGACAGATTCCAGATACAGTCGCTTGGGATTCGATCCCCGGCCGAAGTTAGTCCCGAACAGGAGATTTGCGTACTTTGCACCTCGGACCTGAGCGGTTGCAGTCTCGTACGAGCCCAGTCGCTTCCCGATTCCACCGGGGATGCCGACTTCATCGAGAGGCATATTCCCCTCAAGAAACGCGTCGATTTCGTCGCTGAGGAACGACTTCACTCCGTCGAGATCCGCTTCTAGATCCTCTCCCGTGACGATCCGGTCAATCACTTCCCGCTGAACTCGCTTCGTAATTCCAGCGATATCGGAGCGCTGGTACTCGAACCCCGTGATATCAACGTCATCGACGTGTTTCCCCTCTTTCCAGACGATGTGACCCGCGTATCGTTTCTTTTTGCCCGCCTGGAAGAACCGCCGATACAGTTTTTCGAACTCGATCTGGAACCGGTGTTTGGCAGCATCCAGTTCCTCACTGGCGAATTCGTCATACCGGTCGTTAATATACGACTCGATATTCACACTGGCGTCGATGGCCGCCTGTGTGGTTTCTAACTCAGACTCTGACAGTTCCGGGTGTGCTTCCCGGACCGGTTCCGGAACTTCGACACTGTCGTCACCGACATCTGTGAGAGACAGCATTACTGAGTCCGTGTTGTGGAGAACGAGCCCTCCGACACCGTCGACGAAATTGTCGTTTTCGGCAACACTGAGATCGTACACGTATCCGTCGTAGTCCCGTTCAGTCACCACCGGCTCACAGCCGGACCGACCGTGACCAGACGTTTGGATTCTATAGCTGTCTGTCTCGTCGTCGTAATGCAACGAGTGGTCGTATTCGCGTTGTGTGAGTAGCAGCGAGATTCCGGCCGCGAGTTCGCGGCTCGGCGTCTCGAAGTCGAAGTGCCGGTCGGTGTCCTCGTCGCTGGCCCGAGAAGACTCCTGAGAGCCTTCTCTGTCGACCAGTGTCTCGACGAACAATTCCTGTAGTTCCTCCTCGATGTGGTAGACGAACGATGGAATCTGCGTTCCTCGTGGTGGGTCTCCAGTGAACTTTCCGAAAACAACCGCTGAGAGTTCGGTTATTACCTGGAGCGTGTTTATGTCACCATCCGCCGATTCGGTCGTCTCAGACTGCGTCTGGTTCGTGACTGGTCGCTCGTCGCTGGTGTCGCTGGCAGTGCTGTTCAGTTGCGTGGTCTCGGCCAGCCGGTCGGAGTCGGTTTGTAGTTCGTCTTGCCACTCACGGCGCGACTCGGCGATACTGGCACCGAGACCCTTCCCTGCGGTCGCCTCTATCGTCGTGTTCCTGTGTGCGATGGACGCGGCGAGCAGTCTGACGAACGACCGTCCGTCAGGGCCTGTCAAATCTATCTCGCGCTGTAGTTTGATACTGCTGTCTGCATCGTCCTGACCTGACTGTCCAAACCAGACGTAGTCGCCGTCGCTGTAGACGCGCTTCGCCGGGTGATTGGTAGGTTCGTTTTCGACTGTCCCCCTGTCGACGTGCTCCTGTATGTCCCCGTTGAATAGCTCGAACAGGTCGATAGTCTCGACGGGTTCGACTGGCGGCACGTTTGGAATCCGTAATGGCTCGCTCACTGCGTCGGGGGGCCGCTCGACGAATTCTCCGTCTTTGCTGACGACATAGGAGTGATCTGTCGTCGTTGTCGACTCTCCGAGCTCGTGTTGGAGAGTTACGACCTCGTCGTCGGTCTTGTGACGCACTACCTCCGTAATGGGTTGCCACTCCGCGGTTTCGTCGTCGGCCAGCGACAACGCCTCCCACTCTGGGAGCGAGGCGTACTCTTTCCCGATCGAAGTTCCCTCGACCGCACCACCGTCGGCGGTGACGGCGAGAGTCTCTCTGCGGTCTGCCAGCTCGAACAGATCCGCCGCCGGGAGAACTCTGACGCGTCCGTCGCCGTCACGCACGACTAACGGACGCTCTCCGGTGACGCTATCCCCGTAGGTGACGTCGTAATCAATCTCGTTGGCCGCCTCCTCCGTGAACTCGATCACACGCCGACCCATCGCCGTAATCGCCGCGGCGTTGTCTTTATCGTAGAGCCGGAACTGTTCCCACCCCGACACGCCGTACAGCGATTGACCGACCCACTGGAACGTCCCGTTCCGCCCCGCTAACAGCGTGTGGTTGTCGGCGACAGTGACACAGTAGACTCCGTCGTCGGCGGTCCGTGTCGCAGAATCACGGTCCATCTGCAGTGTGTGTTCGCCCGCTTCTGACACGGAGATTCGAGAGATTCTACCGTCGTCCCGTGTGTACTCGGCCGTCATCCCGAGGTGAGCACACAGTCGGAGTATATCGTCACGGAGATCCTCGCTTGCTGTGCTGTACCGCCAGGGGGATGCGCTTCTATGTTCGTCATGGGTCAGCATCTCAAAGAACGCTCGCTTCTGTCGACGGCTTCTCTCGAAGACGAACTCGGGGATCTGTTTTGTATGGCTATCGACTCCACACGTCTCTTCGAGCAATTCGGCGAGAAGCCGAGACGTGAACTGGTAGCCGGTCTCGTCGGCGTGATACTCAATCCCCATCCGGTCAAGAAGCTTGCCGACAGGCTCCTGACTGGACGGTTGGGTCTCCACTGTGATACCGCCGTCTGTCGCAGCTGAGTTGTCTTGATCGAGTTGCACCCTTGCTGCCGCGTCCTGGAGTTGCCGGCCGGAATCTGTCGGGTCTGAGACGCACACAGAGCCGTCAGTGATGTACCGCGCGAGAAGTTCCAGGAAGTCGTCACCATCGTACTCGAGAGGAATCCACGTGTCGGCTGATTCCCGGCGAATCAGGAACTCGGACGTCTCGTCGAGCGAGTCGCTGTGTTCCGTGAAGTCTTCGGCAGAGAATACGTCCTGGACCTCCTCTCCGGATGCCATCTGGATTGGTCCCGGATCAGAGCCGACCTCGGAGGGCTGTGTGTGGCCGGCCTCGTCGGTATCGGCCCGAAGCTGGTAGTCCGCGTCGACGAATTCCGTGAGGTCGACGGTGGTTAACGGCTCTCCGTCTGGGCCGTCCCAGTCGTGTGGGAAGTGATACGTCGATGTATCGTCCAGGGTTCCGGCTTCGACGAACTGGTAGTCGTCCCACTCATCGCCGTCCTGGCCTGATTTCCGGACTAGCATCCGGTGATTTGGCGTGACCCGCAGGTCTGTGGTGGGGGTTTCGATATCGATCAATTCATCGCGGTACTCAGGATACGCGTGTGTCTCCTCGACTGACTTCACCTCCATTTCCGTCGTGTCCGGATTCAGCGAGTAGACCTCGTCACCGACTCCGAGATCCGTGATCGACCGGATACCGTCTGGGGTCAGCACGTCGGTGTCGGGGGTGAAGCAGTTCATAATTACCTTCACTGACTGCTGTTGGCGGTCGTATTTCTCGTATTTCTCGGAGCCGGGATCGTGCCGGTTTCGCTCGCCTTTCAGTTCCTCTCGCTCGACCAGTAACTCATCGACCATCTCACGCATCATCCCGTCAGGCTCTTTCCGGAACCGAGTACCGTCTGGGGCACGGTACGTCTCCCCGTCGTACGCTTCGGGATTGTCGACGATCGTTTCCGGGGAAGCGTTGATCGTTACCATCGACATGGGGTACAGCGATTGACCGACCCACTGAAGATGGCCGTTACGCCCCGCGAGTATCACGTGATTGTCTTGGGCGGTGATACAGTGAACATCACCGTCGTGTGACTCTGTTGTCGCGGTTGCCTTCCGCACTGACCCTCGTTTCCCGAGCGAAATATGCCAGGTGTCGTCTGATTGTTTCGAAACCGTTGGCCTCTCACCGCATCGGATTGCCAGACGAACAATACTGGTTTTCAGGTGGTCGCTCTGTGTCCAGAACTCTCGTGCCTCGTCTTCAGCGCGGGCTCCGTTACCGACGGCGACCGCGTCGAGAAGCGTCTCAAGCTGGCTGCCGTCGAGATCGAAAACCAACTCTGGGAGCCGGCTCTGCTCGGTGCCACAGTGACGGATGAACCACTCGTGGAGATATCGGTCGGAAATCGTGTACACGTCCCCATCGACAGTATAGTGGACTTGCATTCTGCCGAGCAGATCCTCGATTTCCCTGCGATTGTGCTCGTCCTGCTGGTGAAGAGTGATCTCCGGGGACTCATCGGTAAAACTCCCTGTGGAGACGACCCGACCGATGAGTTCCAGCCAGTCGTCCATCTCGAACGAAACAGGCAGTTCTGCGTGGCCGCTGTCGTACTTCAGCCATATCTCGTCAGCCTGTGTTTCGATGTGGTCGCGGTTCTCACGGAACGTGTCGAGGGGAACAAGATGCTTCTCAGGCTGTTGTTCTGTCAAGGCGAGTCGTCGGGTCTGGGTTTCGGTGCCAGTCGTCGAGGCGGGATCCGTCTCGACTCCAGCCGGGACTGCGGCGCGAGAGGCAGTGAATCCGTCGGGTGCCTGGACTACCACGTGTCCGCCGCTGACGTCCTCGAGTAACTGGAACGTATCCCGAGTCACACCCGGCATCGGGTCGTGGGTCGGGAAGGCAAACTGGCCTGTCTCCGGGATATCACGATACTCCGCGAACTCGTAGTCTGCGGGGCCGAGTTCGTCACGATCGTGAGAATCCGCGAGGAGAACCCGGTGATTTTCGGTGATCTTGAGATCGTGTGTGTCACCAGAGATGTGATGCAGTTCACCGTACTGATTCTCGTATGATTGTGTGTCGACAACCGGCTTGATTTCACACTCGAACGTGCTCGGGTTGAGCGTGTACACCGGATCGCCGATCTCGAGGGTTTGGATGTTTCGAAGTCCAGAGGGGGTGGCAACTTCTGTATCCCCGCTGAAACACTTCAGATCGAGGACACTCACCATCTCACGAACGCCGGTAATCGGATCGAAGACGGCACCGCCTTCGAATTCTTCGCCGGCCCGTTGGCCCTTCGTTGGCAGGACGAACTCGCCGTAAGCTTGATGAAGCACGTACATATCGACGGCGTCGCCAGGGGTCGGGGCATCCTGGATGCGACAGCCAACGATCTTGCGTGCCTCGTTCCAAAACTCGATGACGGCCTGCTTATGATCGATTTCGATACACAGTTCGACATCTCGGAGATTGTATTCGAGGAGTCGTTCGGGGTCGTCTTCCCAGAGATCGCCAACATCCCCAGGGTATCGTTCCTTCCCGGCATCCAGTTCCCGCTCGCCGACCGCGTCAAGTCTGTACGATTCGAGTTCGGTGAACATCGTCCGCTTGTACGCGTACAGTAAGTCGAATACGACGCTGCCTTTGACATCCGGACCGCCCCAGCCGGAGCGCCACACCTCGTCAATCTGCGAGAGCCGTTCAACAGAGAGATCCTGGCTCACCCCGGGGTCCAGCTCCTCCATCCGGTCCAGCAGATACGGCATATCGAAATCCTCGAAATTCCAACCAGTTGTCAGGTCTGGAGAGGTGTCGTCGAGATACGAGACAAACGCATCCAACATGGCGGCTTCTTGGGTGTACGTCCGGACGGAGAGATTGATACTCTCGGAGAGCGGTTCGTAATCGGGAAGCTCGTCAGGAATCTCGCCGTCACCGGTCGGTGCTTCGTACAGCCAGACGATGTACTCGTCGTTGTACGAGTCGTGACTGGTGAGACAGACAATCGGTTCTTCACCGTCTTCAGGAAAGCCTGACCGATCTTCAACCTCGATGTCGAACGTATTCACCCGAATGTCTGCCGTCACGTCTGCCGGTTCGAGGTGGTGTTGGCTGACCTGCAATCGACCGTCATCGAGACGGCGTTCTTCGACGCGCATTCCCGCAGAGATTCCGTTATCGACGAGGAACCGGTCTGGAAACAGGATATCGGCCTCGTAGGTATCGCCGAACTCGTCGCGAAGCTGGCCCACGTCTCGGGGGGTTCGGGTGACGATTCGGGTGACCTGCTGGCCCCGGATACTCTCGTACCGTTCTCCCTCGGTGTCGGTTTCAGAGACGCCAATCACCGCGTCGAACTCTTCGACAGGGTCGAAATCGAGGGCCTCGGTCGGTAAATAAAAATACGGTTCCACGCCCAAAACGCGGACGTGTTCAGCTTCATCGTTCCCATCCGCGGCCGGGGTTCGGCCGAACACGTGAATGACGGGATATTCATCGCTCCCGCTTCCCTCAACTGTGTAATCGACTTGGGTGATCATCATCTCCACAGTACCCGTCGACTCCGGGAATCGCGCCTCGTCGACATCAATTACGGCATCGACTGCTCCGCTATCAGTGCCGGCGACCGCCTCCGCCTCTGCCGTCACAACGTCTGCTGGTCGAGTCTCAGTTCCTTTCTCGGGGTCTACGGCCCCTTCGTCCGCGGGGGACGAAAACTCTGTCAGCCCCGTCTGATTCATATTCGTCAATCCGCCTCCCCGGGTGAAAAGCCCGCCGACCCCTGCCGCTCGGTGGGCCGACGACTGGATTGGCTACCGCTAACTCGGTGCCTGTGGCTAGGACTCACGGAACGGGCTGGCGGTCCGCGTGGGCGAGAGGAGTCTTACTCTCGGCGAATTAGCGTTTCACCGGCCCTGACCTGACAACAGCAGTGTCACACTCTCTGTGATTCGTCGGGGTATCGTTGGTGTCGGTCGGTAGCCGAGACTTGGCTGTGGTAGGTTGCAAAAAACACGTGTTACAGTAAAACATATACTATGGTATGGCATACCATACATTAAGATGTCGAGCACACACGGTCACAACGGTGATGCCAGTTCGAGGGAGTCTGCAATCCGGCCACAGTCACGAACCGAAGCCTCCGGATTACAAGTTGAGGCATACGAAGATGAAGGACAGATGGTTCTATTCGATTCCGAAAATCCGCTCGCCTGGGTCGAGGCGAGTCGAGCCATCTCGCTGACTGACGCC
>JAQCMZ010000074.1 GCA_028274825.1 Haloferacaceae archaeon | reverse complement strand
GTCGACGCGGTCGAGGGCGTCGAGTACGCGTTCGGGTGTGAGATCCGGGTAGGATCGCTCGCCAAACGCGAAGACAGTGATCGTACACGGATACTCCCGATCGGTGTTCAACAGATTGTCGAAGCCGATTGGTTGCACGTACTCGTTTGCGCCCCAGACGACGCCTGTGTCGCTGACCGGATTATGCACGTCGTCGGTCAGGCTGTCGGCCCCAATCGGATGTTCCGATGGGCCGTGCCGTTCGTCGACCGAGACGACACGCAGCCGGTCGAGGCCATCGTCGCCGATGTGGTGTTCCTCGATCAGAGATGGATCGACGAGCCGATCGGCGGGGAGGCCGTGCGTGTGCAGCCAGTTCCAGATGGTGAGTTCGTGATCGATACTCTCGGTTTCTGCGATCGTTTGTGGTGTCATAGTATTAGCACCTCTCTCGTGTGCGGGCGTACTATCGAGATTCCAGACATCGCTTCACGACGCTCCGAACGCCGCAGCCACGATCATACGCTCCCGGCCGACGTGGCAGGCGAAGGCCGAACCACCTCGACATTTACTAGTAGGGGCCGGATTGTATTGTAACTTATCCATTATTTCATACCCTATTCTTGCAGTTTAGATTCTCAAACGTGCGTTGCAGCGGTTCTAAGTAATGTTTAAAATTGTATGCAAACGCGATATTGGGGGTAGAGACTCTGTACGCGACATTTAGACCGTGAAATAAAGTGTTCAACCGGCTCGTTCACCCCCCGCTATCGATATGTAAATGCCTGTTAGAAGCTCTCTACTGTTTGTTTTCAACCCATTTCATTTTGTATACGGGTGTGAACTATCAGTCATAGAATAGTTGAGAGCCCCCCAACCATTATGTATCAATAGTGGCACTATTCGCTAATGTAGTCCCCTGATTGGTCGCACGTTGGTTCGATTCCGACGCAGGGAATTCCCGGTATAACCCGGGGGAGAAGCTAGAAACCTATGCCACAAACACAAGAGCAAGTTCCGGTTCATATCGTCCGGACACTGCAAGACAACGGTTCGGTTTTGGAACTAGATACCGACAACGAAGCAACGATCGACGCTGTCCTTACCGCCTTCGATGTTGACACCGTCGAAGAATTAGCGGAACAAGAACTCTCGGGTTACGAGCGTCGGAATATCAGCAAGCAACGACTCGGCATCGCCACTACTGACGGAGGCGACGAACGGACATTCTACACCGAAGTTGATCTCCTCGCCCGTGTTGACGGGATCGGCGAGGAGCTGGCTGTTGGACTCATCGACTGGTGCGGTGATCTTCCAACGATCTGCGAGGGACAGCGAACAGATGGTGATGTGTTCCTCGGAAATCTCGCTCACGATGCCGAAGTCGACAACCGCGAGTGGGCCGATGCCCTTCGATCGTTCTGTGGCGACCTCAACCCGAGTGGTCTTGAACGCCGGATGAAAGAAGCTGGCGTGTGGGAAGAGCCAGAGTCAGTGCCGGCCTGATATCACGCTCATGACTGCGAGCCAACCAGAAGCAGACGAGATCCCAGAGAAGCTACAGACGATCAAGGAGGACGAATCGAAAGCTCTCCGGGCCGAAAAAGAGCTCGGTGACGAGGCTCACCCGGATGCAAAGCACATCGACACCGAACCACGAACCGCCGTTCGGTTCAGCCACATCACAGATGGTGTTGCCTCCTACGATATCGTGCATACTAGAATCACTGCTTTCCCACTCGGGATCGACTCCTACTCAACATATACACAGGACACCGTCGCAGATTGGGTTCGGAAGAACGACCCTGAGATCATCGACGCGAGTGACGAACAATGGGAGGAATCATGAGCCAAACCATCGAAG
The DNA here is from genome assembly GCA_028274825.1 of Haloferacaceae archaeon. Taxonomy (GTDB): domain Archaea; phylum Halobacteriota; class Halobacteria; order Halobacteriales; family Haloferacaceae; genus J07HR59. The sequence continues at coordinate 226 of JAQCMZ010000074.1, read as the reverse complement.
GCGATGAACTTGAGCGAGATCAGTACGACACCCTACTCCGAGCGATGGACGCGGGACTGCGGATCTCGCTCAATGGTCAGTCCCCGAACCAGCCCGAAACAGCCGAATTGCGAGTCCTGCGAAGTTCCAACGACGAAACGGCCGTCGACGTTGAGGAGACAGTCAGCGGCGACCAGTACCGAATCCACCGCGATCCGAGAGACGATGAGCTGGTCTACAGCCGCGT
>JAQCMZ010000073.1 GCA_028274825.1 Haloferacaceae archaeon | reverse complement strand
GGCACGTTTGAGCCCAAGATTCGAGACGTGCTCCCGATGAGCGAGGCTGAGCGCGCTCACGAAATGATAGAAAATCGTGAGGGATTTGGGAAAGTAGTCGTTAAACCGGATAGTGAGCTTTGAGCAGCGGGCAGAAGACGCCGATACTGAAGCAGCTACAGAGACTGCTCAGTCTCGCATCGACCAGTCTGATGTCAGCAAGTCATCCGAGGGTGACTCATCAACAGCGACGCAAAACGACGGATCAGTTGGCCTTTCTGCAGAGGGGTCGAAGTCTGAGTCGGGTTCGAGCGATACTCCTGGATTCGGCCGCTCCGGCTGGGTGTTGACAGCGGCGCTCGTGAGTTGTATGCTGCTCATTCCCGGAATATTGTACTTTTACCCATACGTGATGGCGTCGACCGGCGTCACCTTCTTTGCAGCATACATTGCACTTCCGTTCGTGCCGGCACTGGTTCTCGGGGCAATTGCCGTCTGGTCGATGACCGGAGCGACGAGCGGTACCCAGTAGGCACAGACGTGAACGCTTTTCTAGAATCGTCAAGTCGGGTATTACTGAGTTAGTCCTCCCGATACGAACAGTGTAAGCTGTGTCTGCTCTGAATACGATACTGATGAAGAGCGGTGAACCGTCTTGGGGACAGCCCCCAAAGCCGTCTCGCAGATTTGGCATGAATACTTCCCGCGAGCCACCGATATGACAGTCTTAATCGACTTACCAGGACTACGGTCTGCTCGTCCACGAGGCCCGACACCACCCGTCGTAACCGCTACACGGTGTCGCAGTCTCTCAAGAGGTGGTGCATTCCATCCAGACGGGCGCTTCGCGTTACAATCTGTAACGTCTACTACGCCCGTTACCAACGGTTCGTGGGAGATTACCCGTCGTAACAGGCTTCACTGAGGTCGAGCTTCAGAGCACTCCCCCTGTCCCGTCTGTAGACGCATCCGGGCCAGCGTCAGTGAGAGAGTGATTTTCGTTGAGCGAGCGGCCGATAACAGATGGAAGTGGCTGGTGACACAGTAATCCCACATCGATATCCCCGAATCACAAGCCGACTCCGAGAGATCACCGAATGAAGTACCGTCTGCCCTCTCGTCGAAGGACACCGGCATCGGAAAGTCGCTTGAGCGCGTCGCCGACAGCCTCCGGCGGAGCAGTAATCTCGTTGATCACTGCCTCGGCAGTTCCGTCCGTGGCGACAACAGCCGCGAGTACCTCGGCGAAAAACCGACTGTCAGCCTCGACACCAAGTCGCTCGTCGAGAGCCTCTAGAACCTCCGTCATCCGGCCGTGAACCCACCGCTGGGCCATCGAAAGCTCTCTGTCGAGTGACTCCAGACGGGTGAACTCTGAAATGAGACCGGCGATACCGTCTGGGTTCTTATTGAGTGATACGTCGAGAGTGAGATGCGTGCATCGTGAACCCATGTCCAGCGTCTGACTGGCTGGGTATGCGCTTTTCGCACCGAAGCCGTACGGCGAGAGGCTGACTTCGAGTCGGAGACTCCGGGCGATACGGAAGTATTTGCGACGCTTGTCGTTCGTCGTCGACTCGATTAGTCCCGCTTGCTCAAGTTTGCGGAGATGGTCGATCACCGCTTTGGGACTCACGCCGAGGTACTCGCTGATCTCGGTGACGTAACACGGCTTGTGAGCCAGCAGCCGAAGAATCCGTCTCCGGTTTTCGTTACCCAAGAGATCTAACAGCACGGCAGAGTCCATACACGTGAGGTAAGCGTCTTCGGACATATAAATCACACTTACTTGGGTTCGGTCGTAGAACCCGTTCACTCATGCGATAATCGCCTCCGTCATCGAGACATCGATGAGTGCTTCGTGCGGTGAATGTTACACTCCTTCAGGCGTAAATATGTAGGGAGAGATAGCTCCCGCCAGTGTGTGCTATCCGAATAGCGCCGCGAGTTGTCGAGAATCCAGATCAGCCGCACGGGCGAGCGCTAGCCCAACCCTGGCTTTCGAGGCGGACAAATCACCCGCGAGGAGCGCCCCGCTATCAGTTAGCCGCTGCCCGCCACCAGGCTGTGAATACGCCGGGGCTGTCCGCCCACTCTGGCAGCGCGAGGAAACCACGACAGGGACTTCCTCTGCCGCCGTCTCCAGGGCCTCTCCTAGCGGTGCCGTCGTGTTTCCAAAGCCGGTTCCGTCAACCACGAGACCGCCGACGTTACCAACGAGGGCACGTCGAACAGGATTCGCTCCAACACCGATTCCCGAGTGGACTATCGGAATCTCAGGGATAGACTCAGCATCACCTGCGTCCAGTCTCAGCGGATCGATTGCGACGCCCCGGCCCGGTGCGCGGCGAAGTCGGGTTCCCTCCTGAGATATCACAGCCACAGGACCTTTCGTCGGAGATTCGAACGCTGACAGCGCAGACGTATGTTGCATAATGACGTCTCTGGCGGCGTGAATCTCTCCGTCGAAGGCGACGTGAACGCCTGGGTCGAAGGCTTCCTCGCTGGCTGCACGCCCGGCTGTCACCAGATTGGCGCCCAGGTCGCTGTCGTGTGCGTCGAGACTCCGCTGGGATCCGGTGAAGATGACCGGGACCGAGAGGTCCGTCAGAAGATCCATCGCGTAAGCGGCGTCTGCGAGGCCGTCCACACCACCGGCGACGACGACGCCATCGACGTCTTTCACCGCCGTCCTGGCGACATCTGCGGCCGTGAGAATGTCCTGCCAGGCGAGGTCAAATCCAGGGGTTGACGAAACCTCTCGGACGAGAGGGTCGATATAATCGGAGACAGAAGATGACCGTGACAGCATCTCAGCGGGGTCGTCATCGCTCGCGGACAGTGCGCCGCCACATGCCAGAACGGCGACAGGGGGGCAGCTGTCCGAGGGTTGCGCGATTGTCCGCGTGGGGTTGATCAGATCCGGACTCGTGTTCGCAGAGTTAGTCTCGGGATCACCTGCGCGGCCAGACTGTTCGCCGGGAACGTCTCGCGGAGCGGAGCCGCCAGAGTGTGACCCAGCTGGGTGATTCTCTACAGATGATGAACTGTCGTGTGTCTGAGTAGCTGTCTCGCGGTTCCGATACTGAGGGCCACGAAAGAGGTCCGCGACGGAATCGAGCGACTCTAGCCCACCCTGGTTTCGATTGCCGGCTTCTGGTTCTCGAGTGTCATCTGAGGAGAGGTTCCGATCAGGGTTGCCCTCGGGATTGGTTTCAGCCCCTTCTTGTCCCGGGAGGAAACCAATCGGCCCGTCTAATCGGATGTATGCAACGCCCGTCACGGCAGTGGTGACGACGAGGATAACCGACGCCCCGAATCCAGCGACGACAACGGGACTGATACTCTCGACGCCAGGTTCCCCAACTGTATTGAGCCACCATGTGGGATTGAATCTTCCTGCAAGCCCGACGACCAGTATCACCACTCCCGGCATACTCGCGAGACCTACCGCGGTTCGAAGTCTGGAGGCTCGCGATCCAGTCGTCTGCTGATCGTCTTCTTGTGTACTCATACTCATCTATTCAACCCCCTCCCGAATGAGTCTCCCGCTCTCTTGAGCGAATATCACCGTGTGATTCGCCAGTGGCACTCTATAGGATGTTAACGTGGTGAAGTATCAGGATCAAGCCCCGAGACATTCGCCTCGTACCGTCTGTAGATATCGTGGTTTAGCTGAATTGAGGGCGCTAAGCCCCCTTCCTCAGCGAGCGGCCGTGAGTAGGGAGGGGATACAGCGCCCGCACGAGTTACTTGCACGCTCTCCGCCACGCTTCCTACCCCTGCAGTCAAACACAGGAGTAGGATGCTCACCACAGTTTTGACGATGTTCAAGCGCGACAAGAAGCGTGCACCGTCGATTGTGGCTGAGTGTCTATCCGGGAGGAGTGAGACACTCCGAACCACCCGTGAAGGGAACTCGCCTGCGGAGTCTGGAATCCCTGGTTCTGTGTCGGGGATACATTCCGACACAGAACCAGGAAGCCCCATCACCAGAAGTCAGCGACTTCTGGTGAGCAGTCAGAACTTGGAGAGTTCTG
>JAQCMZ010000069.1 GCA_028274825.1 Haloferacaceae archaeon | reverse complement strand
GATGCGGAAACCAATCTGGGTTCGCGAGCATTCGTGCCCGTCGTGTGGCTTCGAACTGGAGAGGGATTTCAACGCGTCGTTGAACGTGTTGTCGCGCGGTCTGGAGAAACGAGGAGTGGGTCACTCCGAAGGAACGCCCGTGGAGACTGCGGTCACTCTGGATACACGGTCAGTGTCTGCAAACCGCGTCGTCGAAACAGGAAGCCCCGCCCTCAAGCAAGCAACGCGAAGCGTTGCTGAGTAGGGCGGGGTAGTTCACTCGAAGCCGCGGTCGACATCGTCTCTCTCAATAAGCTCGTCAAGTTCGGCGTTAAGAATAGTTTGTACGTCGCCGAACGCGTCGGTCAGCTCTTTGAGTTCGTCAGGGCGATCGGCAGATTCGCATTCTATCAGGCTGTGGGCCGGTGTCTCCTCCGCCTCCATGACATCCTCGAAGAAGTGTTCGGGTTCGGTGGGAGTCTCGGCGTGGACACAAACTGTCTCTTCGAGACGCTTGTGTATCGACTCTGCGTGATCGTCGTTCTCAGGAGGCTGTTGTATCGCGAATCGCCCATAATGACCTTTTCGGGGAACAACCGAGCAGAATTATCGTCAATCCGTCGCGCAACGCGGTCCCGACACCCCGACGTTCTTGTGGATTCTTCGCGTAGGTTTCGAGTTAGAAGACTCCGCTACTGTGATGACCAATGAACAGATCCTCTCCCAGACCGGCCGAGCGTTGCCCTGCGACCGCGCGCCAACCGTCTGTGCCTGTCGATTCGTCTGTCACGTCTGACAGAAGATCTCGCCAGTCCCTCACTCTCACATACTCAGCTCTGAGTCTCACATAGTTACTTTGTGCAAACAAGAGAAAGAACATATCGAATTGATCCAGCTCAGGTTCGTCGCCTTACCTGATTGGCAACCCAACGTTTCCGCCAGGCGGTACTCTGTTGCTGGAATCTCGGATATCTTACTGTTCGTACAGGGGCTGCCCGTCTCGACGGCGTTCCCAGGCCGATAACCCGAGTAATCCGACTCCGATAGAGAGGTACAAAAGACTCGTTGTCGATATCTGACTCCTGACGACGTCGAGACCTCCCCAAGCGACGAGACCGATCGCTAACAATACCCGGAAACGGAGGTCTTCGAATCCGTTGTAGAAGGTCGCCCATGCAATCAGGCCGATCACGTACAGGCCGATCACCGCGTTCGGGAGCGCTGTGACTCCCTGCTGTTGGAGTTCGGTTGCGGTGCTCACCAGAAACACCGCCACGAAGAACACAACAAATCCCCGAACGGCGGTCCCGCCGAATCGCTCCCAAAGTGTGTCACCCATACTGCCGGTGACGAGACGCCGGTTAACAGTTGTTGGGAATCCGAATTCCGTTATTCAGACGGGATGCACATAGGCCCCGGTGTAGACAGGGCCGCGAGAACACAGCTGAGTGTCTCATGCTCACAGTCGTCTTCGGACTGCGACTGGGCCCGATTTCTCGGGGTGGCTCTGGAAACACGTCCGGGATTGTCTCGGACAGTCTGGCCCGTATCAGAGGGTCGGGAAGCGTCGAATCACGCGCGTTGATGTGGAACCCGGACTCGGGGTATCGAGAGTGAGCCCTCTTCAGAGGGTGCCCACGCGTGAAACTGGCCAGAGAACACCCCGACCGACAGCGTTTTTCAGCGGGGCCGACGATTGGCGGTCGTGCAGATTAGGGGGCCTATCGTCACTGTCGGGGAAGTTCGGACAGTCTCAACACAGCACGGCGAGCGTGATCTGTGTGAATTTCGTGTCCGTCCCAGATCTGGCGCCGCAGAGCCCGTCAAGGTGACGCTGTGGGGCAAGTGGACCCACACGGTCACCTGGGCTGAGCCGGGGATGGAACTGGTAGTGACGGATGTCGAAGAAGACGAATTTCGCGGCGAGACGACCTACGGGACGGGGCGAGACTCACACGTAATTCTCGAGCCAGACTTTCTGGTTGACGTGACTGATATCCGGTCGTGGGTGCAGTGTCCGCGGATGTATTATCTCAACAAACTCTCCGGGATTCCAGTCGTGTATCCCGTGGTGAAAGGGACGATTGTCCACGAGGTGTTCGGAGACCTTCTTCAGGGCGCGGAGTTGGACACCGCAGTTCGGGACCGTGTCGCGGAGGCAGGCCTGGAGTTAGGCCTCTTAGAGCGGGACCAGGAGGAGGTCATCGAAGAGGTACGCCGCAATGCTTCTGCTATCGAGGGATGGCTGGCGCAGGGCACACTCACAGAAGAAGACGAATGGCGGTCTGAACAGACACTCGTGTCTGCCACTTTCGGGCTCAAAGGGCGGGCCGACGCTGTTCGACGGGGGTCACCAGTCGAGTTGAAGACGGGAAAAAACACCCGTCGTGACCCCCGGTTCCACGACAAGATTCAGGCGGCGTGTTACGCGTTAATGCTATCCGAGCGCGGCGCGGATATCGACACTGGAACGCTCCTGTACACCAAAAACGCCGCGTTGGATCGATCAGACGCATCCGGGGATCTCTCGCCAGCCAAGGAGTTCTCAATCAAGTCGGGGCTGATGGAGTTTGTCGTTCGGACGCGAAACGAAATCGCGGCGATGGAACACGGGATCGATATGGCAGAGACTCCCGGTGATGTAGATGTCGCAGTCCCGACGGGCCGCGAGGCCGACGCCAACTGTCAGAGTTGTTTCGAACAGGACACCTGTATGGTAGTCGCCGGGCGGCTCGATCAGGAATCGAAAGCCGGCGCAATTGGGCAGGCTGTCCCGGAAGAAGAGCAGACGTACTTCCGGCGGTTCTACAAGGCAATTGAAGAAGAGCGGCGCCAGACTCACACCGAATATCGAAAATTATGGGAACAGTCGGCGGCCGAGCGGGCTGATGACGACCGGGCAGTGATCGATCTCAAACCGCTCGGACAGGACCGCTCAGACGAGCAGCAATGGCGGCTTCGAGCGCAGAATCCAGAGCAGGCGGTGTCGAAATTGCGAGAGGGAGATGTCGCGCTGGCGTCAGACGGGGATCCAATCACCGGCAATGCTGAGTTAGTCCGGATCCAGTCGCTCGGTGACGAGGTGGTCGTCACGGCCGACGAGCCGGTCTCGTTGTGTCGATTGTACGTGTATCCATCCGAAATCTCGGTAGACCGGATGTTGACTGCACTCCACGACGCGATCCTCAAGGGCGATGACAGGCGCAAGGACCTGTTATTCAGTCGAGAGCCTCCGGAGTTCCACGACCGTGACCGGCGCTATATCGATACCAACGACGCACAGAATGCGGCGGTCAATCGAGCGGTTAACGCTAAACACTGTGCACTCATTCACGGCCCACCTGGCACCGGGAAGACATACACTATCGCTCGGACGATCCGAGCACTCGTCGCAGACGGCAACAGAGTCCTGGTGTCGGCGTTCACCAACCGTGCGGTAGACAACGCGTTAGAGGCGTTACGAGACCAGGGCTTCGAAGATATCGCCCGCGTCGGGACGGAGTCGGGAGTACGCGAGGATATGGAGGATCTCCGGCTCATCGAGCGCGGACCCCCGGCCGAAGTCGCGGAGACACTCGAGACCGCGCCCGTCGTCGCGGCGACGACAGCATCTTGTGGCTCCCGAACGCTCCGTGAGATGGATTTCGATGTCGCAGTCGTCGACGAGGCATCACAGTTGACAGAGCCGGGAACGCTGGCAGCGATCAACCTCGCCGACCGATTTGTTCTCGTGGGTGATCATCGCCAGCTCCCGCCAGTGGTTCGGGCTGAAAACGATCTTCAGAAATCGCTGTTCGAGCGCCTGATCGACCGCTATCCTGCGGCGAAAGTCACTCTCGACAGACAGTACCGAATGTCACAGCAAATCCAAGCGTTTCCCTCCGCAGAGTTTTACGACGGGGAACTCCGACCAGCAAAAGCTGGGGTAGCAGGCCAGACTGTCGGCGACCTAGGAGTCGACCCGGAAACGCTACCAGCAGAGCTGCGAGGACGAGTCAACTATATCGATCCTGAAGGGGCGGCTGACGGAAACGTGAATCTCACGGAAGCCAATCGTGTCGCAAATATCGTCAGCGCATACGTCGGCGCTGGTGTCGACCGTGAGGATATCGGAGTGATCGCTCCGTTCCGCGCGCAAGTGGCTGAAATCACGAACCGAACCGCCGCGACAGTCGACACTGTCGATCGGTTCCAGGGGTCCAGTAAGGAGGTCATCATCGTCTCGTTTGTCGCCTCCGACGATCTCGACAGCCCCATTTTCGAAGACCCGAGACGCGTGAACGTCGCATTGACCCGGGCCAAAAAGTCGCTCACACTCGTCGGTGACGAGGCGGCCCTTCGATCTCGGCCGTTCTACGAGCGGATGCTGGAGTGGGCACGGCGCTGACAGCTGTGGCAACTGTCCAGCCGTCGGGGTCGTGTGGCGAGATCATAGCAATCGCTCAGTGACCAGAGTCCCTGCAGGAGAGACACGACGAACCAGTATTCGCCAATCACCTCGTTGATACGTTACCCGTGGACGTAACCACCTCAGTGTGTGGATAACGTCACAGTCAGTGGCTCTTAGCATCGATCGATTTCTAGACGGATGGAGACTCCAACGCGAGACCCGTGTTACCGGCGGTTGAACACAAGTACAGCCGCCTACAAGCGCAGTGCAGACCTCAAACGATGAAGCCTCCGAAGTCGTCTCGGAGGCACTCTCCGACGATAGCCGCTCTGCCGGCTTGACTAATCGTCTGCCGACTGGATCGTGCGAAGAACCCGCCTGTAAGTCGCCTTCCGCCGAGCAGTGAGTCTGACGTCTCGAACGACACCTGCCGCGGGATACTCTACCATCGCCCACGGGATCGTCTGACCTCGCTCGTGACCTAGCGCCGTCGCCGCAGCCACAGCCCGGACTGCGTCCGACTGCCAAACACCGATGACTGGCGGGCCTCTGCTAGACACGATTGAAGGCTTCGGTGGAGCGTCACTCTCCCGGAGCAATTTATGTACAGTTCCATGACACTCTTGACCGTCAACGTAGACCCGGCGGCCGGTTGGATCGATCAACTCCGCCCAGTCACCTCGGTCAGTGAGCCGGTGTAGTGCCTGTTGATACTGCTCTGGTGACACGACCGTCGGAAGTGTCGCGAGCACCTCGGGGTCGGCCCGTCTGAGTTTGCCGTACTGAAACGCAAGGTCAATTCGCTCGAGCACATCTTCGGCCGATTCGTGACAGCATCCGTTCTCCTGTCGAGTAGAGCGTGACTGTCGTGGACGCTGTGTCCCTTTCGAAAGTTCAGTGAACGCTGGCACGGGGGCTCTGCTTCGCGCCCGTATTTCAATTTCCGGAGCCCGACGGTCGGCCCACTGTCTCGCTGTGTCAGCCACTCACGACTGGAGTCGACGAGAGACGCTCTGGAGAGAATGGATCCCCGAGTATGCCGTTGGTGTCCGTAGAGAGTCGATCTCTGCTCTCTCTGTTAATCTGCACCCGAACGACCAATCCGTGAGCATCCGCCTTACTACTCTGTGAACCTGGCTGTCTGTTTGTTTTGGATTCGTCTGCCACCTCGACTGATAGGCCATGAAGAGCAGA
>JAQCMZ010000065.1 GCA_028274825.1 Haloferacaceae archaeon | reverse complement strand
ATAGCCCCGGTCACAATCGTGGTCGCGAGTATCGCAATTGCGATGGACACTGACGTCACCTCACGGTTCGTATTATAGGTGGAACAGGCGCACTCCCACGTCGTTCACGGCGTGGATACGCGCCGTCACAGCGGCAATTCCCGACCGGGATTGTGCCAAAACACCGTCTCTGCAAGCGTCGGCGAACTGGGGACGACCCCAGTGTAGCCGAGCGCCCGACAACTGGCGGTTCGAGTGTCCGCCCAGACTGAAAACAGAGTGTGGCCCGATGTGGGGATCACACACCAACCACCGGGCAAATACTCGCAGAGAAAGTCACTCCGAGTCCGTCGAAGTCTGTTGGACTCCCTGTGGCCAACACAACACTGGGTGCCCGAACACGACAACGGAGAGGAGTCCCGGGGTGGCCACTCCCAAGAGACTGCCCATCGACCGGTCACTCACCGATTCCAACGGTGTGTTGGCTTGGGAGTCTGCGACCCTGACACTCCCAACCCAGCGGTGCCGTGGGATTCGGCCGCAGTCACGCGGAGGAGGATGTCAACCTCCATCTCGCCGTCCATTCACATATGCCACAGCAGCTGTATCTCGACGATAGCACACTCCGAGAGTTCGATGCCACGGTCGACCGCCGACTCGGCGACCGGATTGTTCTCGACGCAACGGCGTTTTACCCGACTGGTGGCGGCCAACCCGACGACACCGGCACTGTCTCGGCTGGCGGTAATCGGTGGGAGGTCACTGGCGTCGAAAAGAAAGACACCATCTACCACCGACTCGATCCAGTTGACGCTCCTACCGAGGCCCCACCAGAGGGAACGGTCGTCACAGGCCACCTCAACTGGGACCGGCGACACGCGCACATGCGATACCACACGGCCCAGCATCTGTTGTCGGCAGTGATGCTGGACGAATACGACGCTCGCACCACCGGGAATCAATTGTATGCAGACCATGCCCATCTTGACTGCGAGTACGAGCGTCTCACAGAAGCCGACCTGCAGGCTGTTGAGACTCGATTAAACGAACTGACCGCGGCCGCCCGCACTGTCGACTGGTACACTCTAGACCGGGATCGCGCGGAGGCTGAACTCGACACCGACCGGACGCGAATCGGTCTGTTACCCGATTCTATCCGCCAACTCAGAATTGTCGAAATTGCGGGTGCCCAGTCGGATGCCGGGCCTTTCGACCAGACGGCATGTGCGGGAACCCACGTCTCCTCCACGGCTGAGATTGGCGAAGTTGTCGTGACTGGGCGAGAAACCAAAGGCTCTGACGAGGAGCGCATTGAGTTCAAACTCGCCGGTCAGCACTGAACCTGAGTTGTCGTCACGGCCGGTTGTGACAGATCCTGCCGGCGCGTAGCTGATACAGAGGCGAGACAACTGCAGTGGTGGGTTCTCACCGAGACGAGTCGAGTCGTAAGTTCTCCTCCCAGAGATTAGATTTTATTTACGGACTCAAAAGAGACAATCGGGGTATGTCAGCTCCCCACCCGTTTACCGGTGGGCCTGTCGGTGGACTCGCAAGTGTCGTGCTCCACAAGCGGAAAGCCCCACACCCATCTCTTTCGAAACCCGGGCTTTCTCAGGCGGCTTCCAGCAGGGAAGTCAGAGGGACTCGTTCAGTATCCCCAATTTTAAGCCTGACAGACTGCCCGTCTCACCGGCCGCTTCTGGGCCTGTGAGACGGATATTATACGTTTCGGTGAAGTCTCATACCGATTACGCGCTTTCTCCCACGGCTCAAGCCGTGGGCTTCCGCGCTGTTCCCGCTGTGATCCCTCAACTGTGGAGTATCCCACACGAAGGACCGCAGACGGGCCCACCGACGTGACAGTGGGTTGCCAACTGGAAGGCTCAGTTGGCGCGGAACGCTCGAGTTCTCGAGAGACCGATGTTCAGAGATATGCAGCGTCCCATCGTGCAGGTTTCCGGCGATTCCCGCAGTTCGCACACTGCACTTCATCCATCGTCCCGATAGCGGCGTCGAAACTGCGGCACCCCCCACAGAAGAACCCGTATCGTTCGGTGTGTGCCCGGTCGGTGTAAGTCGCATAAAAGGGTGACTCAGAGCCTCGACTTGATTCGTCGTACGCGACGTATACCCGGGTTCCATCGTCGTCAGTGTGGGCCTCGACGAGGATCTGCTCGCCGAAATCTGCTTGCTTGAGAAAGATTATCTCGCGAAAATCGTTATCGCCGATACTGACGGTTCGCTCTCCAGCGTGGTCATAGCCCGACCGATCGAAAAACGCTGCTCCAGACTCGTTCGCTTGGAGAACTCGCCCCTCGATCCGCGTTACTTCTGCGTCTCGGACCGCAGATTCCACGTAGTTGAGTAACGCTGTTCCATACCCCTTGCCACGGGAATCGGGATGAACGTGGAGCCAATCAATTTCACCGACCCGTTCGCGCCGGTCGACAACGTAGCTTTCTGCGAACGCGACGACTTCAGTATCCTCGAGTGCGACCGGAAAAAATGTTGTATCATCGTGTATTTTGTCGGTCAATGCCGACTCACCGTACCACGCGTCGACAGCATCATCGAGCATCTCATCAGACACAACGTCACCGTACGAGGCCCGCATCGACTCGAGCGCCACGTCCCGGATTGTGCTGACATCCTCTGGTGTTGCATCTCGAATTTCCATACATGGATATCACTCCGTCAGGGTAAAAAACAATTCCACTTCTGACTCCGGTATCGTTCTCTCGGTGAGATACTGTCCTCTACGGATCGACGGCTGTCGCAAGCCGAGTGTATCGAGACCTTGCCGAAGCGGTTCACTCACATAATCGAGAACGAGGCAGCCGCCATCAGAAGGATCACAAGCGCCACGCTCAGTAACATTAGGTTCGTCAGCGATCGTGGCTCCCATCGAAGATGCTGGAAATACGCCACAATCAGCGTCGTCTTCAAGACGGCTGTCGTCATCGTGGCGCCCATCGCCTGCCAGTAACCAAGCGGGTTCACCTCCATGAAGAAGACGACCTCATTCACGTGGAAGAATATGTATTTCGAACCAGCAAGACCGAGTAGCGCCACATAAACCACACTGTATAATTTGATCGAATCGGACGCCATTGATAGCTACCAGTGTGTAATGAGCAGTTAAATCCATTGCGAACCGGTCCAGCACCATCTCCCGGCCCGTCTCTCGACGAATCCTCGACTGTCTATTGCATCCGAGGACGTATTCTGGATATACAGGCGGTATGAGGTGACTACCTAGGAACTTGATCCCGGGGTTCACTGCAAATATAGTGAACACATCCCCATCCGTGAAAGCCTCCAGCTTGTGTCAGTCTCCCCTGTAATATTCCCACACAAAAAAGCCGATGACGGGCCCCGCGATCCAAAATCCAACCCCAACGGCAGCCCAGAACGCGCCTCGGAAAACTTCTTCCTGTAATCCGGGGACTGAGGCGACAGCCTCGATCATATCTGCAGTCAGCGCGGCACGGTTTTAGCCGTTTCGAGGACGGTACTTCGGTTCTGTGGCCGACGGACAGCATCGACACTCGTGAAATTCATCCCCGACATTCAGGCTGGTCTCGCGGTGCTTCTGCCATACTCGAATCTCTCGACTGGCCTATCTGTGTAGGGACAGCGACCGGGATGTGCTGAATGAATTCCAGTTGTCAAGAGAGCCTTGACCTCCTCTCACGACTGAGATCGTGGAATGGCTATGTGAGGACCCCGGCGCGGCACTGACTGGTCTCTCCCGACTTGCGGGCTCGCTGACGGGGGCGCCGGCCTCTCGGAAGGTGTAGTATTCGTGGGTATCTGTCCGCTGTTGCTTGCTCCGACAGGGGCGCGGCACTTCAGCGACGTCCAGTACTGTGAGCAGCCTGGACCAGTAGCCCTTCTTTCTTCGAGTCCCAGTGTCCAGTGGAAAGCAAGGGCGAAGTCTCCTGCTGGTGGACGTGTAGTGGTATGTGAGTGAAACTGAGACTCACTCGTCGCCGTCGTGGGTGTGAGCAGGGTTTTCACTCCCAGTACATCGCATATTTGTCTGTCAGTGGTAGCTGAACGGTATGAGCGGTATTGGAACACTTCTGTGGCTCAAACCATTCGCTGTCTCCGTGTTCAGCTGTACTCTCGTCAGAGTGACCTGCTGTGTCCGACCGGATCCCGAGGAAGATGGGAATTACGCCCAGTCACGATGAGCGACTCATTCACCGATCGACCCGGTATAACACTCCAAGGATAACCGCCAGCAGTGATTCAGCGATTTTCGAGATGAGTATCAATCGGTCGAGTCGGAGATGTTCATACATGACGATCAGTGGGTCTCCACCGTGCCCCTGCGTTTCGATATACGGCCAAAACGCGCCGTGATCGAGGACAGTATGCCAGACGCCGAACCCGAGAATAAACCCTAGACATATCGCGATTCCACTCACATAGACGGCGCGACGGTAGAGACCGAAATAGCCGAGACCGATTCCCGTCAGTATGAAAAATCCCGCCGGAACAAACAGCAGCGGCCGCGGATCGCCGATGAACCCGATCCGCATCCACTGGACCAGCCCGGGCACACCATGACTCGTGTGGAGGAGATGGACTCCTGCGACGATTAATGCAAAAACTCCGGCGAGTACGCGAAGACGACCCACGCCAGCGTTGTCCATATTTGACGTGTACAGAGATCATACAAGACCCCGACGGTTCTGTTTTCCCCGACCTATCAGCTCGCAGTACAGTTCGCGAACGGTACCCTCACATTTCCAGTAGTGGGTGTGTCAATGCTGGAGACTTGACACGACCGCACTGCAGGCGGTGCCACACCGCCGTCACCGTGGGAGTGAGGCGAGACCACCACTGTCGTTGTGGGAAGAAGTCAATCCCCTCCGACAGTGAATTCGGAAGACCGGCGTTGCTCGGAGTCCCGGCCAGAGTTGACAGGGACTTCTCCAGACGGACAGCGGTCACAACCCCGAGAGTTTCTGGTTGTTCCGGCGGACTCATCTCAGAGTGATAATCGCGTCTCAAGCCGATGTGTCACACCAGGGACGCGACAGCCTCGTGTGGGAAGTCCTGGCTGTCGGTCCTACCCGTGAAAGCGAGTGACCACTTGCCTCGCTATCATCGCAACTCTCCGAGACCTATCGAACACGGGTTGTAACGCCGGAGAGCAGCATCAAGCAACACCCCGACATCAGGCGAGAGAGTTGCGCAGTGAAACACCCGACTCGACAGGTGAACGTTACTGTCGCTTACTGAAATTGCTGAAACAGCACTGAAACGGAAAGAAATCAAAAGGAGTCGCCGGTCCTCAAACAGAGCCTGTTTGCACCGTCGTCACATTAGATAGAAGATGGGGAACAAGAAGACCCACACAATATCGACGAAGTGCCAGTAGAGGCCAAAGTACTCGATAGGCCGCTCGTCGGAGAGGAACTTGCCCTGGTAAGCGCGCACAAACAGGAATGTACCGGCGATCAGCCCGATCAGCACGTGCACTGCGTGGAGACCGGTGGTCACGTAGTAGGTGGTTGCTTGGATAGCGGTGTAGGGCAGCTCTTCTGGGACGTACCCGATGGTGATGCCTTCGTGAACAATCTTCTCGTACCACTCGTATCCTTTGATCCCCATAAATGTCGTCCCGAGGAGGAGCGTCGCACCGAGTGAGGCCAGCAGCCCCTTGCGATTCTCCCGGCGGGCCGACACGAGTGCGAGGACGACAGCGAACGAGGAAGTTAACAACACGAACGTATTGAGCAGCCCGAAATGCGCCTTCGGGATTGGATGCCAGGACATCCACCCAGCGTTGACGCGGATGAAAATCCCGGCGCTAATAATCGCACCAAAGAGCATGATATCGGAGGCGATGAAAAACCACATTCCGAGTTTGTTTTTCTCGACTCCATCGAATGGCCACCGCTCGGCGAACTTCATCGGCGGGGCATAGAACTCCTGCCCTGCGAATTTGAGACCGCTGTAGACCAGTGATATCAGTCCGATAACGCACAAGACACCGTAAGCGGGATGTAAGACTTCGAACGACTGGATTCCCGACAGCCCGATGAACAACAACAGTGTCGAAAAACTGACTGCGAACGGCCAGATACTCGCGTGGCTGGGGTGCTCAGTGTCGAGCGGGTATGTGGTGTCAGTGTGGCCGGCGTGACCGCCGTCGGTGGCCGCCCGTTCACCCTCTCCGTCGGCGATTGCACCCTTGACAAATTCTAGTTTTCCGGAGGCGTAACTGGGCCTACCGTCCCAGTTATCCAGCGGCGGTGGTGATGGAACTGTCCACTCAGCCGTCCGAGAGTAGTCCCAGGGATTTTCGGGCGCATCAGGCCCGGAAACGATGCTTTTCGCGAAGTTGTAGAACATAATGAAAAACGACAACCCGAGAATCATCGCTCCGATAGTGCCAATCTGATGCAGTCCAGTGAAGGCCGGATCGTATTCGTAGACCCGACGTGGAGTTTCCCAGGCAGTAAACATCGAGAAGTACACCGCGTTGAACCCAATGAAGAAGGCGACGAAATGGACTTTCCCGAGGAATTCGTCGTACATTTTCCCAGTCATCTTCGGGAACCAGTAGTATAGTCCCCCGAAGAGCGCAGTTGCGCCACCAAACATTACATAATGGAAGTGTGCGACGACCCAGTAGGTTCCGCGGAACTCATAATCAAGCACGATCGCTCCAAGGAAAACCCCGGTGATCCCACCGAGAATGAACAGGAGAAGCGCGCCAAACCCGAACAAGAACGGGGTAGTCAGTTGGATGCGCCCCTTGATGAGCGTATAAATCAACGCAAACACCAGCAAGTCGAATGGGAGAGAGATTCCGATTGTGGTGGCCATCATGAGCGTCTTGATCTCCAAATTGATCGTCGTCAAGAACATATGATGCATCCAGACAAGGAACGACTGGATTGAGATGAGACACATCGCGATAATCACCCATTTCCGACCAACAAGTCGTTTTCCGGCAAACGTCTGGAATAGCTCTAACATCACACCCAACGCCGGAAAGAAGACAATGTACACCTCTGGGTGACCGAAAAACCAGAACAGATGCCCCCACAGAAGTGACCCGCCTTCAGTCGCTGACAGAAAGACACTCCCGAAGATTCGGTCGGATGCGAGGATCAGTCCTGTCGCCAGTAACGACGCAAACGCAAACAGCATCATCCAGGTGGTCAGCAGAATCGACCACGTGAACATCGGCATATCCATCAGGCCCAGTCCCTCGGCGCGGGAGTGATGAATCGTCACGAGAAAGTTGACCGTCGACGCGGTAATCCCCATGGTGAACATCGCTAACCCGAGAACAGCCCCGGTCGCCCCGATTGTGGGAGTGTATGCGGGAACGTTCAGTGGCGCGTACAGCGTCCACCCAGCGTTCATCGTGCCGCCCTGGAAAAACGAGATAGCCAGCATGGCGCCCGACAACACGTACAGCCAGTACGAGAGGGCGTTCAGCCGGGGAAACGCGAGATCGTTAGCCCCAATTTGGAGGGGTATGAAGTAATTCGCAAATCCGAACGCGAACGGTGAGAGGAACCAGAAGACCATCACCAGCCCGTGAGCGGTGACGGCTTCGTTGTAGGCTGATCCGGACAGAACCTGCGCGCCCGGTTCCCACAGTTGAAACCGGATCAGCAGTGCGAGAGATCCCCCAAAAATAAGGAAAAACAGTGCTGTCAGCGTATACAAGATTCCAACATCTTTGTGATTCGTCGTGAGGAACCATCGACGGACAGACGACGTGGGCGGAAGCCCACTCATGCAGCTATCACCCCGACACCACGAACACGCTCGGTGGATTGGTCAGCCTCGGCATCTTGATCGTCTGTGCCAGCCTGTTCATCCGCGGCAGCCTCTTCGTCCACAGAGGTCTGTGTCTGACTATTCGACTCGAATTCGTTCTGATGCCAGGATTTGTATTTGCCTTCTTCAATAACTGTCAACGTCCCTTTCATGCCGGAGTGCCCGGCGCCGCACAGTTCGTAGCAATTGATCATGTATTCTCCAGGCTCCTCGACAGCGAACCACGTGTGAGAGTACTCTCCAGGGATTGCGTCGGATTTGATACGCAGATCTGGTGCCCCAAAGTTGTGCCACACGTCATTAGATGTGACTTTTAATTCCACTCGCGTGTTCGCAGGAACCACCAACTGGTCGCTCGTCGATTCGCCATTCGGGTAGATGAACTCCCAGAAATACTGGTGGCCGACGACTTCGACTTCCATCTCGGTTTCTACCTCCTCTGTGGGGCCCTGTTCGACGTAGAGTAAGAGCCCATATGAGTAGACCACGAGGCTAATCACGACGACCGCGCTTAACCCGAACGACAGGAAGAGTTTCTTTCCTTTCCCGCTCTGC
>JAQCMZ010000054.1 GCA_028274825.1 Haloferacaceae archaeon | reverse complement strand
CGCCGGGACATTGCTGAACTAGGCGAGCGGTTGGGTGAACTCACCGTCCAATGCCTGTCGGCGTGTCCAGACTGTCTGAAAACGGATGGGACAATGTGTCTGCACGGTACTGGCGGCGGCCAACAGGAAACCAAACTGAACCGACGACTCCTCACTGCGGTGTTTGACCAATGATTACAGCGCTATCAACGCTCGTGTCTGAGCACAGCGGTGAGCAGGGGGAGGAAGTGACCGTCCGGTGCCGGGTCGCTAGTTCCGCTATGCCTGGCGAACAGGCCGGTGCGAAAACGGTCTATCTCGTTGAGGACCCCTACAATATGGTTGACGAAACGGTTGCGCTGTCCTTCTGGACTCAGCAACCCTCCATCGACGAATTAGCCAAGACTGCCGAACATGTACTTGATACCCTGTCGATTCCGACTGCAGACGATTTAGAACAGGGCGATTACTCACCAGACGGCGCTGCGTTACAGCGTGGTGAGGAACTCATCGTTCGGGCGATTCCAAACGAGAGTGGCGACGGGCGAGGACTCTATCTCAACGTCACATCGTTCGTTATCCGCGATCCCGACCGATTAATTAGCAAAAATAAACTCCGGACACAGGACCGCTGTCCACGAGAGTACTATCTTCGGTACGTCAAACGCGTTTATCCAGGTGACAAGTTTGATACCCCGCCATACCAGCAGCGGAACAGGTTCCGCGGCGATGCAATCCACAAAATCACGGAGAATGCACTCCTTGAGCACCCTGAGCGGTTTGAAAACGACGCCTGGGATCGAGAGTTCGTAGAGCAGTTTTGTGAGGAGCAATTCGAATCAGAGTTTGGTTTCCGACAAGCACTCTTAGTCCTCTCTGGGGCGGGCCTTGGCGTCAAAGAGCATATCGTCGATGCCGTCACCTGCCTGTTTACTGACAGTGAGTTCATCGAGCGATTCCGGGCGGTCGACACCTTCGCCGTTGAGCAATACCTCTCAGAAGAATACGGATATGCTGGCAAAGTGGATATTTTGTTCGATGACGTTCCGTATGATATCAAGACCACCCGACACCCCGACGACGGCATGGTCGAGAAGCACGCCCGACAGATCAAACTCTACCTATTTGCGTTGCTTCTGGAGCACATCGACCGCGGGTCATCCTTTGCTGAAGCCGTCGAGGAGGAGCGAATCGGGTATCTCCTCTATCCGAACACGCCGGATGAAACGGCCCGGTTTGAACAAGTCACGCTCACGCCAGCGGATGTCCAGGAGTTCCTTAGAGCGCGGAATGACGTCATCGAGACTGGCGATGCGTTTGCTCCGCCATCAACGTACAACCGTGACTGCGAAAACTGTGCGTTCGCAGTCGAAGAGTGGGTGTCCGGGGAGGAGGATACCCTGCCGCCAGCATGCACATATCACTGCCAAAACGAACGACGGTGGCCATGTTATGAGACCGACGGCGGTACACTGACGAGCGATTGTTCATTGTTCGATAGCTGTGAGCAACGAACAGTCTACCGTGACCCCGACGTTATCGATCACTTCGAAGCCACACGGGCAGCCTTCCGGAAGGAGCGGGGCGCGCGCAAGGCTGCGAAACGCGTGGTACAGCGGTTCGATACCGACATTTTGACTGACGCAGGATACAGGATTCCGGCATTAGAATTTACTGGCGTGGAAGCTGCTGGGACGGTGCTTCGCTTTACAACGGATGTGCCGGTCGTCCCTGCATTTGATCCCGGCGAGACTGTTGAATTGCGAGCCAGCGACGGGAGCTCCGCCCACCAAGCGGTATACTTCGGGACCGACGATGGTGAATTCCTCTTCAACCCGTCGGATATCAGCGTAGACATTAGCGAGTATCTGGGGTCGGACCGGGAATACACGGTATCGTACACCTTCGGTGCTGACGCCATTGACGACCGGTATCTCCCGTATCTGGATTATGCGCAACGGCGCAACAATGGCGACCAATTGCATGCGACCGGCGCCGCCGATGACGGCGCGTCAGCCACAGACACGGTCGCCGTGAGCGAGGTCGCCGCGCAGTTGGGTCACGAGGAACTCTTCGTTGACGTACCTGTTCATACCGACCGTAACGAACTGCTGGGATCGCTTATTCGCCATCTCATCAAGGCGGACTATCCACATCCGGAGACGGGCGAACCGCTTGCCGACTCGAGCAAGCGTGCACTCATCCTGGGCAACCGCCCACAGCAGACAGCGGTCGCAACCGCTGCCCAACCCGATGGCCCCCACTACCGGTTGGATGGGACCGGTGGCCCGGACGCGATCCAGAACGACGATGGGTTCCACGACATCCAATCGCGACTCCTGGAATCACGCTCTGTCGTCTCGACTGTTCCAGTCGTGACAAGCGCGTCAGGGCCCGGCGATGTCCGCGAATTTTTCCACCGACTGACAGAGGGCGACTTCGGGAACCGGGACCACTCTGACAAGTTCTTTGATGTCGTGATCGTTCTAGGTGCACAGTCGGTGACGGAGCCGGAATATCACTTCGTGAGCGATGTCGCCGACCGGGCAGTTGCAATCGGCGATCGAAGACGGTCGGGTCCCGACATGCTTAGTGCGAGGGCAACTGATGCAGGATTAGACGCGTTTTTCACACAGGAGTTTCAGCGATATCGGTCATTCCCGACAGAGAGTGCCCGCAGCCTGCAGATCGCTGGCGAAGCCGTACCGGGCCTCCAGACGTTCTATCCGGACGGGCCATGGACTGAGGTTGATGGAGAACTGACATTCCTCAACATTGAGGGGGACGAGGAGACTGCAGTGGACGAGATCACCCTGGAAGCAACTGTGCCCGCGGCTGAAGGAACTGGACGGCAGTTGATATTCGATGTGACCGACACTCCGCTTTCGCCGCTGAACGCCCAGCAATTGTTTGAAGACCGGATCGAACTTGATGCCACGCTGCTCAGAGAAGATTCGGTTGTCGTGATCGACGATGAGAGTCTCTTCCTCCAGTCAAAGGACCGACTCGAAGGAGACAATCCAACCCAGCATCACATCCAGATCCGGGCCGTCGCATCCGAATTGCCGCAGTTTAGCCGCGGCCTCCTCTCGAATCGGATTGCTGAGCAGATCGTCGCCGAAACGGTGGCTGAGACTGATGCCGACATCGTCGTCACGCCGTTTGAGCGACACGCGGCGCGAATCAAAGACCACCTCGCTGAGAGAGACACCACAATTCCGGTGCGGCGTCCAGAAGAATTGTCCGGTGAGGCCGTCGACCACGCCATCCTCAGTTTCGCGACATCGAACCCAGAGAGGATCGTCCGCCCACCACTAGATGATCCAGCCGTCCTGTATGCGATGCTCTCGAGCAGTCGTGACCTGACGATAGTTGGAAACGAACCGACCCTCAACTCTAAAGATGTCTTCAGCAACCTCATCGATAAGGCCGCTCCCTATGGCGTTGAATCCTCGACTGACTAATCACGCCACGTCAGAGGAGTCGCGAATGCCACCAGGACACACCGCAAGTGCTCGGCCTCGTGTTTGAGAAAACCGTCCCCCGGTCCGGGACGGTAGCGGACAACCACGGCGCCGTGGGGGCTGGCAGCCTCCCCCCAAAGGCGCCAGCCCCAGGGGTATGGACCGCCCGAAACAACTTAAACTAGAAACGCAACCGGGCGTGCTGTGGAGAAGAATAGAAACTCTCACTATAGTCTTGACCGAGCGGTATCTGTTCGTGCGAATGCCTCCGTGAGGCGGCTCTTTTGAGATGCAACACCGTGTAATAACTCTGCGGTCCCGCTAAGAAACCCGGTTCCCAATAACAGCGCTTCGTGAGAAATTATGACGAAAGTGCCTGTTCTACAAGTTCTGGAGAGACCTCGTGCCTTCCCTCTTCAACACCCTGATCTATTGCTTGTCCACAGAGTGACAGCACCTGTCGGATGTTTCCCTGTGATCGCTGGTGGATCAGGTTCAGGCTCTCCTCGTTGAAGGGGTTAATGCCGTTGGTATCGTCAGTTCGTGCTGTCTGGAGATAGTTACCGACCAAGTCCGTCAGATCATCCTTTGTGAGGGGTTGCAACGCGACTTCGTTTCCGATGCGCTCGGAGAAGGCGTGGTATTCGCTCATCACGTTTTGCCAGACCTCGGGAGCACACGCGAACAGGAGCGAAAGGCCGGACCCGTTCTGATCCATCAGGTGGCGGAGACTATTCAGTGTTGCTTGCTTGTCTGTGTTGCTCAATTGGGCGATCGCCTCGAACTCATCAATGAACACAAATACGCCGGTGAACCCCAGCTCCAGTAGTAGATTTCTGAATGAGGTGAATGCTCGGACGCCCATTGTGTCGTCGTCAAGGGCACTGTGGATCTCCATCTCCTTGCGTTGTTCGTAGCGGATGCCTTCAGCGGTCAACCATTGCCAGGCGTAGAGATTGGTGTCTTCGTAGACCATGTGGATGATGGCCCGGGCGAAGTCGGCGAATTTCGTGATGTCGCTCAGACGCTGGATGGCGGTTGGGACTAGTTCGGATAGGAGCACCTCGCCCTCGTCAATCAGGGACTTCATACCGGCTGCCCCGATCGGATTCATTTCGGTTACGTCCTGAGCAACGGAGGCGAGGAATTCGTATGCGATTTTCTGGACCCTGTCAAATCCGACATCATACACAAACTCGTGGTATATGTCGAGGAAGCCCTCACCGGGTTGAGCGACGTAGCCGACGAGGACGTCTTCGCGGTCGCGCACGAGTGACCGGGCATATTTGAGTGTATGTGACTTCCCATTGCCGTACTTACCGGTGATGACCAAATGCTTCGATTTCCCGGAGGCAAGCAGCGTTGAGACGGTGTCACTCACTGCCTCGGCGACATGCTCCTGGCCGCAGTATACCTCGGGATCCTCGTCAGGCACCGGACTGTACGGAAACGGGTTTTGTTCAAGATCGTACTGTGAGTAGTCGCGCTCGTCGTCGGTGATCGTGAATCCGTCGTCAGTCATGATTGTGACTCCTGTGTGAACGTAAGGTCCTCATGGTGAACTGCGAGGTAATAGTACTGTTTGCCGTACTGTTCGACACCGCGCATCACCTGGTCGGTCGACTGTTCCGTCGATACCAACCCATTGTCCTCAGCCAGTGCGATCTGCTTGATACCGAGTTGCGCCTCCTTCGCTCCGGTGTCCATGGGCGCACCGGACAACTCGAGTTTTCCGACGTTCTGCCCTACAAGGCTAACTAACGCCCCATCGAACGCTGGCCTGGTACAGCCCAACCGTTCACATGTCTCCTCCCGCAGTTCCGGTATTGAAAGATACCGTTGACTCAGGTTGACGCCCGCCGTTTCCTCAAGATCCTCGAAGACAGAGAGCAACACGAAGTGGAAATTTGATGGGACCGACACATCCGTCGCACGGTAGTATGCTCCAGTGAAGGCGTTTCGCTGGATCGCCCCTAGCCGCTCTCCCCAGTCCCCGACGACGTCGAGACTCGTCTGATTGAAATCATATGGGGAGTGTTCGTGCTCCACTTCGAGGTGTTCGAGAACAGCAGCAGGGGCTGTCGGTTCCAACTCTCCGACCGCGTCCAAGAACGCGCCGTAATGTGGACTTCGGATCGATAGGATCTTGCTGGCCTCTAACCAGGCTTCATTGCGAATTCGCCCGAGGAATTCCGCTCCGACTCGCGTCGTCCGGTAGGTCGCGTTCTGATCCTCACCGCTGTGGCTCTCCTGACCAAGCAGACCGATACGGACCGCCTCAAGAATTGTCTCGCGAGCACGCCGATGGCTGACATCCAAGGCACTTTCCAGTTCGGCAGTTGAGCGCGCCGTCTCTCCACAAGCATTCGTCAACTCAACCAACCGGGCAAGCGTGACCGGCCGAACTGTCGCCCGCTCGCTCATGT
>JAQCMZ010000021.1 GCA_028274825.1 Haloferacaceae archaeon | reverse complement strand
CACGAGAGTGACTCGAACTCTACACCCACAGTATCCAACACCGCTGCAATCTCGCCGATGTCTTGCGGTTTGACACCTCGCACAGCAACCCCACCACCGACAGCAGTTATCGGCCCCCTGATTCCAGAGGCCCGCTCAAGTGTCGTCACGACGGTGTTCGGGCGGACAGAGCCAGGTAATCGCACTATCAGACGGGGTTGTCCACCGTGGGTCGCGACCAACTCTGCGGGGGATCCGACCTCCATGAGTCGGCCGTTGCGGAGTAGTCCAGCCCTGTCGGCCAGTCGCTCGACTTCGTCCATCGCGTGGCTCGTGAGAAACACCGTCGTCCCCTCGGCGGCGAGCTCTTCAATGAGTCCCCACAGCGCCCGACGTCCAGCAGGGTCGATCCCGGTGGTCGGCTCGTCGAGAAACAACACGTCAGGGTCGTTGACAACTGCCGTCCCCACGCAGACGCGACGCTGTTGGCCGCCAGACAGATTCTCGTATCGGACCGATGCCTCATCGGATAATCCGACGTCGGCAAGCAGTTTCATGGGCTCCCGTCCGTCATCGTACAATCCCCGGTAGTACTCCAGCAACTCCAGCGCGGAGAGCCGCTTTGGTGGCCCAAACGACTGCGGGAGTAATCCGATGCGTGTCCTAGCCACCGCGTCGGGGTCGCTGCCGAATACCTGGAGTTCACCATCAGCGGTAGTAGTGCCTGTCAGAGCGCGAACGAGGGTTGTTTTGCCTGCCCCATTCGGTCCGATAAGCCCGAAGACCTCACCCTGGGGGATAGACACTGAGACGTCATCGAGAGCGAGAGTATCTCCGTACCGCTTTCTCACGTTGCGCGCCCGCAGAACATCGCTCATGACTGCCGTTTTTACTGCAGTACTTCTAACAGTTGCTAAACTCCCAGTGAAATGTCACCGCACTCAAACGGCGACGTGTATCTATACCCCACTGACACAAGTGACAGCGGCCCTGCTCACGCAGGTTTGTCGTGAGTGGTGATTAGAAGTGGCCAGTTGCCGCGCTGTCTCGGCCGATTGTCGATGGAGGTTTATTCTCCGACTTCGAGCAATCGGTATGAGAGGAATTATCGAGACAGTCATCAGCCTTTTTGGACCATTTGTTATCCCTGTGCTGGTGTTCGCTGCGGGACTTGTCGGGTATCTCGTACTCGTGTATCTCGGACGGGCAGATCTCAGTCCCTGAGTGTACGCGACAGCGCGCTGACGGTGTCTCGAAAGATTTCTGCCGGGTGGCGAAGACCGAAGACGAAGACGGAGACGGAGACTCGGCCTGCAAGAGTTAAATCGCGGCCACACATCTGAAGAGGTATGCAGCTTCGCCAACTCGTTCGCGGGACACTCGATTGGGCCCGGCTGGAGCAAGTAGCCCAGGCCCTGGCGGAGCGATACGACCGACAAGAAATGCGGGTTGAGTTTATGAATGCTGATAACTGGCTGTCAACTCCAATGGTCGTCGACGACGACCTGTTTGTGAAGGTGATCTCACGGCAGAACACACTCGTCCACGTCTTATTCACTACTGGGCGGAATCTCGGCGCCTTTACTGCCGGAACTGAGGGGTTTTTCGAGGGATACCAGAATCCCTACGAGATGGCGAGACACGAATTACACGCGACTGAACGAATGCGGGAACTCGGGGTTTCCGCGCCGGCTCCCATCGAAGCCTTCGAGGTAGACGGGCTTGGCGTACTCGTGTTAGAGTACCTCCCCGAATACGAATCACTCGGCCAACTAAGCGAACGCGACGCGACACAGCAAGCTCCACAGTTATTCAGTGCGCTCCGGACACTTCACGACGAAGGACTCGCTCATGGCGACCTTCGAGGCGAGAACGTTCTGATTCACCAGGGGGGTCTGTACTTCATTGACGCGACAAACGTAGCAGCCGATGCGCGAGACGACGCCAGAGCCTACGACGTGGCGAGCGCACTAGCCTCGCTTTCACCGTTGATTGGCCCCGCTCAATCGGTCGAGGCTGCACTGATTTACTACTCGATAGCTGAATTACTCGAAGCGCGACGATTTTTGGACTTCGTGGCGATCCGGCCAGATTACGACTTCGCTGCCGCTACGTTGAAAGGCGAAATCGAAAAGCGGGCTGCAGATCCGGATGCACCAGTAGGATGATAAAGGGGGCGAGAAAGCTTCGCGGGGGTCATTCGGTATCAGTGACACACCGTGCAAAACGAGGATACTGCTGGCCGACTAATCTGCATCCAAGCTTACCTGTAGTGCCTGATTCAGGCTCTGAGAATTTGAGAAATCCACTACCGATTAGTTTCTCAGTAGTAATCGGAAAGGAGAGTACTATTGACATCCTCTCCGCCCTAAAGGGCGAAGATTCCCACGGGCCCGCACCGCTGGTTTGGGATGTTCGAGGTTTGTAGTCGCCCCGATGACGGCTCCTGGCTGTGCCAATCAGCCGTTACTCCTATCCCGGCATGGGATTCGGAGGTACT
>JAQCMZ010000019.1 GCA_028274825.1 Haloferacaceae archaeon | reverse complement strand
GAGTGGAACCAGCCCCTGAGACGCGACGTATGCAATCGGCAGGCGCAAGAATCCGAACAGCAACACTGCGATAGCAGCGGCGGTGAGAGTCTTTCCGGCTCCACGGAATCCGCCGCTGTAGGCTCGTAAGATCCCGACGAACCCGAATGTGGGGGCGATCCAGCGGAGGAACGTCGACCCCTCGGCGACGACAGATGGTGTGGAATCGAAAATCCGGATGATATCGGGAGCGAACACGAACGTGACAATACCGATTGCTGACAAGATCAGAAACCCCGCCTTTGCGGCGAATCGGTTGGTCTCGACAACGCGGTCTTCACGGCCAGCACCGATATTCTGACCGGTCATTGTTTCCACTCCGCGATCGATGGCGATTGCAGGCATGAAAATCATCGAAAACACGCGGATCCCAACGCCGAATCCTGCCACCACAGATGTCGAAAACATCGTGACGATGATGAGAACGGCGTTGACAGAAATCGCCCGGCCGGTGTTTTCGATCGATGCCGGGACTCCAATGCGGAGGAGCTTTCGAGCGTATCCGAGATCCGGGATCATCTGGCGGGGGTGAATCTGAATCCCATTAGCGCCCCGCAGCATCAGCCATACCCCGACCACCATCGCCAGTCCCCGCGACAGGACGGTCGCGATTGCTGCCCCCTCGACACCGAGTTCCGGGAGCGGCCCCACACCGAAGATGAATATCGGGTCAATAGCGACATTGACAATCACCGTCCCGAGCATCACGAGCATTGGCGTGATTGTGTCGCCAGCCCCGCGCATGAGCGCGATAAAGACTAAGAATCCAAAGAGGAACGGCAGTCCCAGACTAATAACCTCCATATACTCGATTGCGAGCGTCAACACAGATTCTTCTGCCCCGAACACTTGCAGGAGTGGGTGGACAATCTGATAGCCGAAGGCTCCGAGCATGACGCCCGCAATTAGAGTGAATACGACTGTCTGAGACGCGGCGTATTCCGCTTTCCCGGTCTGTTCAGCACCGGTGTGCTGGGCGACGAGCACACTCCCGGCGACTGTGAGCCCGAGCCCGAGAGAGATGAACAGATACACGAGCGGGAATCCGAGACTGATCGCCGCGAGTGCGTCTGTACTGTATCGGCCGAGCCAGAATGTATCTGCAAGATTGTATCCGACCTGCAGGAGATTGGTGATTACGATCGGGAACGAGAGATAAAACAGTGACTTCGGAATCGGGCCGTCAGTGAGGTCTAACTCTGACTGGCTCTTGAACAGCCCGTCTATCCGCTGCAGAATACTCATCGGGAACCCTCGCACATCCGCAACTGAGACCCCCTCGCCCAGCCCGTCCGTCTGACGACTGGACGTGATTGTACGTATCGCACTATCATAAATACGGGTTCCATGATTCATAAAGGCCCGTATATACCCGCGGCTGGGGGTGCTCAAATCGCACAGAACAAGTTGCTGTGCGGGGAGTTCTCGGCTGGTGATTGCCGATTGCCGAGATCACGGGTTTTCGTCATTCGTGGTTCTGACCACGATCAGCACAGTGAATTCTGAAAGAGACCCCGAATCACCCTGGGACAGCTTTGAGTGAGATTACGACTCCGCCCGGCGAGCGAGAATCAACCCAGCGGTCACGAGTGCCACGAGCGCCACGAGCAGACCGAAGCCTGGGATCCCGTCTTCTGGTGTCGGTGTCGGCGTGTCTGTCGGCTCTTCGGTCGGAGTTGGAGTCGGCGTCGGTGTCTCTGTCGGTTCCTCAGTTGCTTCTTCGGTCACGACGAGAGTCCCAGTCAAGCGACTACTCCCGGTGAGGATAGTATACTCGAGTTCACCGTCGAGACCAGACGTGTCCACATCGCTGAATTCCACTGTCGTGGTGTTGAGATTGCTGAGAGTGACCGCCTGAAGGGCGACCGTCTGTCCGTCGATGCGCAATTCAACATCTCTCGTTTGGATTAGCGTCGTGCCGGTGCTGATGTTCGCTGTGATAGTGATATCGTCACCTTCGGTTGCCTCGATTCTCTGCTGGGAAAGCTCCGTGGCAGTGAACACTCCGTCGGTGCCACCACCGCTACCGGCGCCGCCCCCAGTGTCATCATCGGCATCCTCGGGGAGATCGTCACCATTGTCGTCACCGTCGCCGTCGCCGTCGCTACCGCCGCCACCTGTGGATGACGAGGATTCTACCGGCCCGATTGCGAAAGTCGAGTAGCTATCGGTGGTGACCTCGTAGACGTGACCCTGTTCAGTCTCGAAGAGCCGTGTCGTCGTGAGATTCGCGTAGGTGCCGTTATCGTTTTTGTCGTGATAGATAGTCACGTTGTCCGGATTTTGGCTCCCGAGAGCTGCCTTGCTGAGTTCGACCTGGAGTGCCGACTCCGTGAAGTTCTGGTCGGACGCCGTCGTTGTCGCATCAATGTACTGGAACGCAGACACATTGAATCCGCCTACACTGGAACTCCCCTCGTCAGTCGCATTGAACGTGTACTGTAGCGAGTAACTCGAGGCATTACTCACGTTGGCGTTGACGCTCGTTAGCGTCGCGTTCCGGCCCCGGAACCCACGGTCGACGTTGATGAGCGGTTCGGCCTGTCCGCTCTGGATATTCTCGTAACTCACGTTGACACTCCCGTAAGACACGCTGAAGCGAGTTTTGACATTCGAGACGCCGATCTTCGCGGCCGACTGTCTGGTATCGTTCGTCTCGACAGTGACTGTGGCGAACTTCTGGCCCCCAGAAGTGGGTGTCAGACTCACGTTCAGATCGACGGATTCGCCCGGAGAGAGGCTGTGTGGTGTCTCTTTCGATCCGTTGAGTTCGGCCGTGTACTCTCTACGGTTATCGCCGTCGACCGCGAGGCTCGTCAC
>JAQCMZ010000018.1 GCA_028274825.1 Haloferacaceae archaeon | reverse complement strand
CGTACCTCGAGGGGCCGGCACTGATTCGTGCCGGTACAGAGGTCGGTCCGAACGCCTACGTTCGAGGAGCGACCATTGTT
Organism: Haloferacaceae archaeon; assembly: GCA_028274825.1. Classification (GTDB taxonomy): domain Archaea; phylum Halobacteriota; class Halobacteria; order Halobacteriales; family Haloferacaceae; genus J07HR59. The sequence continues at coordinate 5,688 of JAQCMZ010000018.1, read as the reverse complement.
GGGCCGGACGCACACGTGGGCCATGCAGTCGAAGTGAAAAATTCGGTGCTCATGGTTGGCACATCTGTTGGGCACCTCTCGTATGTCGGGGACTCGGTGTTGGGCCGTGACGTAAACGTTGGTGCTGGAATGAATGTCGCAAACCTGCGCCATGACGATACGAATGTCCGGTTGACGGTGAAGGGGGATCGGGTCGATACCGGACGCCGGAAGCTCGGGGTGATCGTTGGTGACGAAGCAAAAACGGGGATCAACACATCGCTGAATGCGGGGGTTCGGTTAGGTGCCGGAGCGACGACGGCCCCCGGCGAGGTGCTCATGCGGGATCGAGTTGAGAAATAGGTCGCCGAGCCGGCCATCGTCATCAGGCTCAACACCCCGGCAATCTCTAATTCTCGTGATGGCAGGGGCTTTGCTACCGGATTATTAGAGCGTGACCTAGTAGACTGATCGTCCGAAAGCCGCGCTTTATAAGTCAGAGCAGGCAAGTATACAGTAGATGGAGAGGAGCCGTCCCAAGGAGCCGAGTGGTGAGATAGCTCCGCCTGATAGTCGTACGAAAATGCAATTCACCGGGTGTATCGGAAGTGGTAATTCTAATGATACAGATACATGACACAAGACAAACACAACAACGGAACTGAAGCCACGGTACGGGAAGTGGCCGGTAGACCGGACAGCTCAACGGAGGGGATAAAACCGGTGGCGAATAATCTCTCCAGTCAGTTGACAACGACGAAACACACGAATACATTACAAGCAATAATCAGCCTCTTCGGCAGTTTTCTATTCGTGCCTGTGGTAGGGGCTGTACTCTTAGCTATGCAGGTAATACTGCGCGTTGGGTTGTTTATAGCCTATGACTGGGACCTGGATGTTGCAATGTATCCGATGGGGAGTATTCTCCCTTCCTCTGAAGACGGAGTTGCGACTCTTCTCCTGTTGATACTCGCGGCCATCGCGGTCTTATCAGTGATCATCTGGCTTGGTGCCAATATAGTGATACATCGGACAGTTCGCCCGTGGAAACTTGTCAACGAATCCATTCAGATGACTCCCCCACGTGGAGCCGATAGTGCTGTAGCGCTCCTCTACCGCACTAGAACTGATCAAGACATAGACACAGAGACGGGTTCAGAGCGAGTGAATCGGCTGTTTATCAAAGCGTCACAACCAGGACTTACAAAAGCCGTTGCGGATAAGTACCCGTCGTCAAGACGAGTGGAAGACGAGCCTGTTTCAGTATTAGACTCAGCGGACTCAGAGCATCCGACACCAATAGCAAAAGAATTTCACCGGAATAAATGGAATAGTAATTTCGGGGTTGTAGAGACGGACCGCCGAGTCATCGATCGATTGGTTGAAACTACCTCTGAGCTCCCGTGCCCCTCCGAATTACAGATTGTCATGGGAGATGGGGCCCTGACATACGATGTCCCGGATCAAGCTCATAGTGATTCTACGTCATCGAAGAATGGAGGCCCGTTCTATCGTCTCGGCAAAAAGGTGTTGAATCGGATCCTCAGTGCAGAGATGGTACCGGCTTGGGCAGTGAACATCCGAATTATTGCTTGTCCTCGCACTGAACGTGAGGCGACAGAAGTAGAAAACAGCCTAAATGCAGTTACCCTATCCCTCGGTGATGAACAAGTCGAAGGCACGCTCAGGACGATATCACCGGTATCCCACACTACCGCTGAAGGCTCAAATGACACCCCGTCAGATGAGCAAACATGGATCGAGCGCGTGGGTGAGTTCGTGGGGATAACGCCAGAATCGGATCGGTGGAATCGGTGGGGGGTAATCGATGTGGTTCGGTATCAGATCAGTCGTCTGCACACGCCCACCAAGCGTGGATTACGTGAGTCAATCAGTGAGCGGTTGATCCGTCACGAACGGCACACCGAGACGCTCGTCTCCGACACCGCGCCCGACTTGTTGGTCGGTGCTGAAGAGTTGCCATCGCTACTAGTCGTGGGGCGGGATGCGACAGACGAGCTTAAGGCTGCCTTTTCAGACGATCCTCCGGCGACGACACCGACCGCAGAGCAGTCCAACACGTACATCGACGATGATATTGAAACCCAGCAGATGCCTGATGAGTCGGATGTTGAGACCCCTGATGATGCATCGGCTCAGTCTGAACAGAATGACGACATCCTCTATTATGACCACGATACCGGGGATGGCGTGGACTGGTCAAATACCGATGAGCATGACGAATAACACTCACGGCTGGCTGGCATGTCTGTCGAGTGAGAGCGGCCCGGCTGCCGATCGGCACTCATCAGCCACATCATCAAAATCCAGACACGGTGAATAATGCCGGTCGACCCGCACTCGCTTGACGGACTCTGGGTTGGCAACCGGAGAGACTCAATGGGGACGACGAATCCGGTGATTGTTCCCGAGTCGGTGCTTGAGAGACACGTCCTCATCTCAGGACAAACTGGCTCCGGGAAGTCTGTCACAGCAACCCAAGGGATCCGGTCGGTGGATGCAGCAACAAGTGGCGCAACGATTGTCATTGACCCGAAAGGCGATGGGTGGCCAGCGATGATCGGTCGGGCACACTACGCTGACCGGTGTCTCATGGGAGACAGTTCACCAGCGACTGCACTCGAAGATCTGTTGTATTTCGATGCGGGTGTGGGATTGCCAGAGCTCCCGTTGTTTGATTTGCGGCCAGCACTAAAGGCTGGAATGCGACGGATCGATGCTGCCCGAACAGTCGTTGACGACACGCTAGCCGTGCTTGACCGGCTCCAACCGGGAACTGACGACGCCGTGCGGTCGCCTGACGTGATCCGGAACCTCTTGTTGGCACTGTTTGACCCGGAGTTCGGTGCAGATGCGATTACACTCTCAGAGCTGTATAACGCGGCGACACGCCTTCAAGAAGAACGCGCGGTACCGAATGTGAGTGCAGATTGGCTACAGTATCTCCTCGAGAACACGACAAACGGCTCACAACGACTCTTTTCGGCCATCCAACAAGGTGTTCAGACCCGGTTAGACAAACTGTATCAGGACCCGTATCTGCGGGGCATGTTCGATACCGTGCCTGCTGACTCGGGATTCAGGCTCAAAGAGTGGCTCAGCAAGGATGTGCTGATCATCATCGATGTGAGCACCCTTTCAGATCAGGCACAGCGGGTCGTCACGCACGTGGTTCTCACACGACTGTGGCGGGCCCTTCAGTGGCGACAGGCTGACAGCGCTACTGGTGAAACGCCATCACAGGTCTCACTCTGGATTGATGAAGTCCCGCAACTGCAGATCCACGAGCCGCTGTCACAACTGTTGAGTTTGGGTCGCGGGCTCGGGCTGTCAGTGGTTGCGATGATGCAGTTTCCACGCCAACTGAAGCGACAAGCTGGAGATCGCGCATACGAAGAACTTCTTTCAAATGTCGGAACCCTCCTGTGTGGGAAGCATCATCAGGCCCCGCAGTTGGCACAACGGTTGGCGACCACGAATCGCTCTGCGGACCATTTCGAAACGGAGCTCAGTGATCTGTCTGATGATCGCTGGTTGTTCTCGCCAGCAAGCGGCCGTGACCTCTCAGCCCGCCAGAGTCCACGAATGACGATCGACGAGCCACCACTACCGCCGGGCCACCCCGCTGGGCAGGCACCACTCTCACCACAGGCGGCGCAGGAGTTTGCGTATCACTGGCGTGACTGCCGGCAGTCGACGGTCAGACAGTATGGGGTGGTACCATCCGGGTACGACGCTACAACTGAACAGACACTGAGTGACACAACAATTGAACGCGGGCTCGCCCATACGCTCTGGCAGGATCACATTGACCTCCCAGCGGGAGCGGCGTACGACACAGAAGACGACGCGATCCGGTGTACATCCTGCGGGGAATCGTTCCTCCCGCAATTCACGAAACTACAGACAGCGATACGACACTGTCACTCGGGGCGAGTAGATGACAGTGAGCTTCCGGTGACCGATATTGGGCTTTCGGAGACGACACCAGAACAACTCCGTGCGTCGCCGCTTTCGATTCACGAGGCGATGTTTCTTCGTCTCGTAGAACGCGCCGAGCGACGTGAAATTGATGATAGTGAGTGGGATGTCATCACGGAATCAATGGTGCCACTCCGGAATGCTGCCGGACTCGACACCGACGGTGCCGACCGGCTCGTTGCAGGTGAGTATCTGAACGAACAACCCGACTACCGGGGAAGCTACTGGCGATTGACTGATGCCGGAGATCAGGTGCTTGCTGAGCTCCGTGACGGGGGTGACCCGCCGGGCACCCGGCTAGGAGATCCGGCTGAGTCGGTTGCACACATCCGGCTCGTGGAAACCGCTGCCGCAGTTCTTGAACGTGTGGCAGCTGACCCCGAGAGTCCGCTTGAGAGGGTCGAGCGATACTGGCCAGTCCCCGACACAATGTCCGTTGTCGATCTTGCGGCATTTGATGAGACAGGCGAGGCTCGTGTTGTGATCGAAGCAGAGCGATTAACGAATGATCTCAAGCGGGCAGCCCCAGCTGATTACGATGTCATGAGCCAGGTGGAATCGGCTGCCGCGTTGTGGGTGGTTCCAAATCGAAAAACTGGCCATGAGCTCGTGAGAGCGCTCGCCGAACCACTCGATGGGGAATCACGGCTGTCTCTGGATAGTGCAGATGTGTATGCAGATGGGACACCACTCGACCGCTATGATCTCGATTCACCGGGCTGTTGTGGTGTCCGGACGGTCAAGACCGTTGATGAAGATGCAGTTCGAGAGATGCTCTAGGTTGTCGGGCCATTCAATAGGTCCGCCCAAATCGATAGTGGCTGTTTCGACTACGGTGGTCTAGACTATCGAGACTGCCCAGGAGCGTCGGCGAGCGTGAACGACTCGTCGCTTCCGTCCCACTCGTCGATGAGATCCGTTTCAGTGCGGGCGTCGGTCTCAGCCGACTCCGGCAAGGAATCGTCCTCGAGGGTCTCGAGAACAGTAAAGGCCCGATCGTTCGGGTCCGCTTGCTGCCGCCGATCGATCCATTCGATCAACGCCTCGCGTCCGGCCTGCTTGAGTGACAGTCCGTGTTCGTCCGCGAACGCTCGGAATCGTTGGTATTCGTCCGCGTCCAGCTCGGTTTGAACATGCTTAGTGTCGTCACTGCTCATGAGAGTCAATCACTACTCTCAGATAGCGTCGCATGAGATAATAAGTGGTGGGACGGGAACGTCCCGGCCAGATTCGAACGGGCTCAGTCGGTCGCCGACTCCCACAGCACGCCCACTCGGTCGTCGACGCACGGGAGCACGGTCTCCTCAATAACACGCGTGAGATCCATCGCCTAGTTCCGGTCGACCATGGCGGCCGTGCCCGCGTCCGGAAGCGGATGGTAGTGGTCCCGTGCGTTGTGTGGTTGGTCGTGTCGATCCCATCGACACCGTCGTCGGTCGCCCGCGCGTGTCTCGTAGTACGAGACGTGAAAGTCGTCGTTCGTGTACGCACGGAGCTCGAGCGAGACGCTCTCGATATCTTCGGGGTAGTACTCGGCGTCGAGCGTCACGACGAGGCTCTCCAGTTTGTTCGTGGGAAACAGCGAAGTGTATCGTACCTCGGGTCGGCGACCGAACGCGCGGGCGAGATAGCGCAGCGTCGCCTCGTCGACGGACCGCGACCGGTCGGGACCGGTCACGCGGCGTTCTCCTCGAGAGATGAGTCCGC